>NZ_JBCPWN010000014.1:0-139054 GCF_039581415.1 Comamonas sp. F1-6 | reverse complement strand
TTCAGCTCGATCAGCCGTTGGTCGATCTGGACGCTGCCACCGCCACGCTGGAGCAGGCCGTGGCCCTCAACCCCTGGGTGGGCGAGCCGCAGATGGTGCTGGCCCAGCTCTATCTGAGCGCTGGCCGCAGCGCCGATGCCGCTCGGGCCGCCGAGAGCGCGTTGCAGTGCTTTTGCACCTGGGGCAATGCCTGGGACAAGCGCGTGCAGTGGGATGCCTGGATTGCCTGGACGCGTATCTTGCTGCAGTCGGCCCGGCAGGACAGCTGGCCTGCACGGCTGGACAAGCTCAACAACATGGCGCTGAATCAGGTCTGAGCTGGATCTGAAATTGATAGCTGCCAGCGCTTGATAGATAAGCTCTGCAGGCTGTTTTGAGCATGAAAAAAGCCCCAAGGCCTTGCGCCTGGGGCTTTGTGTTGGCAAGCAGCCGTGCTTACTTGGTGCCGAAGATACGGTCGCCCGCATCACCCAGGCCGGGCAGGATGTAGCCATGGCTGTCCAGCTCGCGGTCCACGGCGGCGGTGTAGATGTCCACATCGGGGTGGGCGGCCTGCATGGTCTTCACGCCTTCGGGGGCGGCCAGCAGGCACATGAACTTGATGGACTTGGGCGCGCTCTTGTCCTTGAGCTGCTGCACGGCCGCCACGGCCGAGTTGCCGGTGGCCAGCATGGGGTCGACCACGATCACGTCGCGCTCGCCCATGTTTTCGGGCATCTTGTAGTAGTACTCGACGGGCTTGAGGGTCTCGGGGTCGCGGAACAGGCCGATGTGACCGATGCGCGCACCGGGCACCACGTTGAGCATGCCGTCCAGGAAGCCGTTGCCGGCACGCAGAATAGACACCAGCGCCAGCTTCTTGCCGTCGATGACCTTGCCCATGGTCTTTTCCATGGGGGTTTCGATCTCGACATCCTGCAGCGGGAAGTCGCGCGTCAGCTCATAGGCCATCAGCGTGGACAGCTCGCCCAGCATGCGGCGAAAGCTGTTGGTCGATGCTTCCTTGCGGCGCATCAGTGTCAGTTTGTGCTGGACCAGGGGGTGGTCGATCAAATGCAAAGTGCTCATGTTCTTGGTCTTTGTGGTGAAGGCAGGCAGGCCCGCTTGTGGCGGGCTCGTGCTTGCAAAATTGAGATCAGGCGGATGCGGGCCGGGCCGCAACGGACGCTATTTTCGCTGTCACTCGGACAGCAGGCTGGCAAAACGCTCTAAATCCACATTGCCGCCACTGATCACAATGCCCACGCGCTTGCCCTTGAGCGGCAAACCGCCGTGGATGGCGGCTGCCAGAGACAGCGATCCCGTGGGCTCGACCACGATTTTCATGCGCTCGGCATAAAAGCGCATGGCCTGGACCAATTGCTCGTCGTTGACGGTAAGAACCTCGTTCACTCGCTGCTGGATGATGGCAAAGGTCAGATCGCCCGGCGCCTGGGTCTGAGCACCGTCGGCAATGGTGCGCGGCGTAGCTATTTTGACGATATGGCCGGCGCGCAGCGACTGCTGCACATCGTTACCGGCTTCGGGCTCGACGCCGATCACCTTGCATTGCGGAGCCAGGGCGTTGGCGGCCAGCAGACTGCCGGAGAGCAGACCGCCGCCGCCCAGGCAGACAAACAGATAGTCCAGATCCGGTACTTCCTCCAACAGCTCCTTGACGGCCGTGCCCTGGCCGGCAATCACGTCGCGGTGGTTGTAGGGCGGGATCAGTGTCATACCGCGCTCGGTCGCCAGCTTGTCGGCGATGGCTTCGCGGTCTTCGGTGAAGCGGTTGTAGGTGACGACCTGGGCGCCATAGCCGCGCGTGGCCGCCATCTTGGAGGCCGGTGCATCCTCGGGCATGACGATCAGGGCAGGCATGTCCAGCAACTGCGCTGCCTGGGCAATGGCCTGGGCATGGTTGCCTGAGGAAAAAGCCAGGGCACCGCCCTTGCGCTGCTCGGGTGTGAACTGTGCCAGAGCGTTGTAGGCACCGCGAAACTTGAAAGCACCTATGCGCTGCAGGTTCTCGCACTTGAAGAACAGGCGCGCGCCCAGCTGTTCGTCCATGGTGCGGCTGGTCAGTACCGGCGTGCGGTGGGCTACGCCCTGCAGGCGCTGGGCAGCGGCCACGACATCGTCGTAAGTGGGCAGGGGGGCGGTGTTTGTGCTCATGGCAAGACAGGCTGAGGTGGTGACTGATCCATGATAGCGGGGCATGGTCCACTTCAACCCGAATTGCTGCGTTGCTGCTCATCGACACGTTGATGGTGTGCTGCAGCGCATCGAAAAGATAGGCAAACAAGAGCAGGGATAGCATGTGGCCCTTTTTTGAAAAGGGCTGGTTGCTATCTAATTAGGAGCGATTGTCCGCTTGGGGCAGCGCCGGCGCAAACGCCTGCAGCGGCTCCAGCGGGGGGAAGTCGCCGGCGCGCTTGGCCTGCATGGCACTCACGGCCTCCATGACGTGCCGGTTGCTCCAGATGCCGCTCTGCACCCAGCCCATTTGCTGCAGCGAGTCGCTCACGCTGTGGTCGCGCGCGTAATTGATCACCTGCTTGCTGCCCCAGATGGCCACGGGCGGCTTGGCCGCAATTTCGCGCGCGCATGCGAGAGCTGCTGTGACGGTGGCTTCGGGCGTGTCGTAGACGGCGTTGACCAGACCGTGGCTGGCGGCCTCCTGGGCAGTCATGCGTCGGCCGGTGTAGGCCAGCTCCTTGACGATGCCAAGCGGCATCAGTTTGGGCAGGCGCTGCAGGCTGCCCAGGTCGGCGGTCATGCCGATATTGATCTCCTGCACGCAGAAAAAGGACTCGGCGCTGGCATAGCGTATGCAGGCCGTGGCCACCAGATCCAGCCCACCACCCACGCAGGCGCCCTGGATGGCGCAGATCACGGGCATGCGCAGGGCTTCGATCTTGTTGAAGGTGGACTGCAACTGGGCCAGGGTGTCGATGATGGCGGCGCGGCCCTCGGGCGTGCGGTCATTGGGCGCAAAGGCAGGGTCGGCAAAGGTCTCGAGTGCCATGCCGGCGCAAAAATGCTTGCCCGTGCTGCTGATTACCAGCGCGCGCGACTGGCCGCTGCGCTGCAGCGTATCCAGCACCAGGTCCAGCTCCTGCCAGAACCTGGGATTCAGGGTGTTGAAGGCATCGGGGCGGTTGAGCACCAGATGGGCAATATGGTCGACCAGGTCCAGGCGAAAGCTGCTCAGACCGGCGGTCAGCAAGGTGTCGTCAGAGGTATGGGGCATGCCGGCATGGTGTCTTGCTGCATAGGCCGCGCCAGTCACACTTGCGACTGCAGACAGAAAAACCGGTCTGGGTCAAACCTGCGGTGTCAGCCGTTCCTTCCTGGGTGCAATGGAGGGAACGGCGGAGAAGCTGGTGAAGAGACGGATGCTGTGTTCCAGCAACTTCAACCAGGATCAGGCAGTCAGGGCCGGCGCTCTGTCCGCAGCCTGGACCTTGAATACGGCCACCATGCCGGTGAGGCGCTGGGCCTGGTCGCTCAGCGAGACGGCGGCAGCCGTGGATTCCTCGACCAGGGCGGCATTCTGCTGCGTCATTTGATCCAGATTGGTCACGGCCTGGTTGACCTGGCTGATGCCGTCATGCTGCTCCATGGCCGAGGCACTGATCTCGCCAATCATGTCCGAGACCTTGCCGACGCTGCTGACGATCTCTTCCATCACGCGGCCTGCCTGGGAGACCTGGTCGGCGCCTTCCTGGGCGGCGTCCACGGAGGTGGTGATGAGCGCCTTGATCTCCTTGGCGGCCTCGGCACTGCGGTGGGCCAGGGCGCGCACCTCGCCGGCGACCACGGCAAAGCCTCGGCCTTGCTCGCCGGCGCGCGCGGCTTCGACAGCCGCGTTGAGGGCCAGGATATTGGTCTGGAAGGCGATGGAGTCGATCACGCCGATGATGTCGGAGATGCGGTGCGCGCTGTCGCTGATGCGTCCCATGCTGCTGACCACGGACTGCACCACATGGCCGCCACGCTGGGCCACCTGTGCGGCATTGCCTGCCAGATGGTTGGCCTGGCGCGCGGTGTCCGAGGCCTGGGCGACGGTGGCGGTCAGCTGCTCCATGCTGGCTGCGGTTTCCTCAAGATTGGCGGCGGTCTGCTCGGTGCGTGCGGACAGATCGTGGTTGCCGGTGGCGATTTCGGCCGAGGCGGTGCTGATGGAGTGCACGCTGGTGCGTACATCGGCCACCAGGCTGCGCAGTTGGGCGGCCATGGTCGAGACGGAGCTCAGCAGGCGGCCGAACTCGTCATGGCGGTCGTTGCCGGCGGTGACCGTGAGATCGCCCTGTGCAATGGCCTGGGTCAGCTCCACGGCTTCGTTCAGAGGCTGGGTGATGGAGCGGGTGAGGGCCAGCGCCAGGCCCAGAGCGGCCGTCAGCACCAGGGCCTGAACCACCCAGGACAGCCAGATCGCTTTTTGCTGATCTTGCTGCAACTGAAGGCTGGCGGCGTCGCGCTGCTGCTCCTGCAGCTTCACAAAGTCCTGCAGCGAATCGGCGTAGCGGCCAATGGCACCCAGATATTGCTGGCGGATGAAGTCGCGCATGGCTTCGATATCGCCGGTCAGCTTGATCTCGCGCGCCTGCTTGTTCAGCGCCAGAACCTCGGCACGCACGGCTGCGATCTTCTGCAGGGCGGCCTTGTCGGCATCGCTTTGAGCCAGTTTGATGACCTGTGCCTGCAGTGCCCCATTGACGGCCACGCCTTCGCTGACACGCTCGTCCATGCGCTGGGTCAGCGCCTCGTCGGTGGTCATATTGCTGGTGAGCACGCGCTCGCCCGTGGTCTCGGTCGCACCTTTCCACTGCAGGGCGAGGTTGATGCGATTGTCATAGTCGGCCAGGGTCTGCATGCCGGTCTGCAGGGCCTGGGTGGACGAGTGCTGGTTCCAGAGCGAGACGGCCAGCATCATGGTCAGAAGCCCGCCCAAAGTGCACCACAGCTTGGTGGAGACACGCCATTGATTGAATTGCATTGGCTGAAAATATTGCAAAAGCACTGCCTGGCCGGAGCGAACTGGTGGTCTGCGGCAAGACCGGGCAGCGTGGTTAGCGTAGAGAAAGAAGCGGCTGTGCAGGCACAGCACCGTTCCAGGAGACTGGCGGCAGGCACCAGGAGCTGGATTTATTATGTATCGACATAATGAGTGCGGCCTTGAGGATTTTCTCTGCTGCGGCCATGAAAAAGGCCTGCTGAAGCAGGCCTTGGGAGCGGGGCGTGGTTTAGCGCTCAGCGTTTCTTGTTGCCCAGAATGCCGCCCAGCACGCCGCGCAGGATTTCCTTGCCCAGGCTGTTGCCCACGGTGCGCACCGTGGACTTGGCCATGGTCTGCACCAGGCCGTCGTGCTGGCCGCCGCGCGGGCCGGTGCGACCGAACAGTAGCTCCTTGAGTCCGTCCATCATGGAGTCTGTGGCGCTGGCTTGCTGGGTCGAGCCTGCCGCAGCGGCAGCGGCAGGGGCGTCACCGGGCTTGGCAGGCGTGGCGCTCGCAGTGCGGTCGTGCAATATCTCGAAGGCGGATTCGCGGTCTACGGCCTTCTCGTAGACGCCGGCGACCAGGGAGCCATCGATCAGCGCCTTGCGCTGCTCGGCCGTGATGGGGCCGAGCTGGCTGCCGGGCGGGATCACGAACACGCGCTCGGTCACGCTGGGGCGGCCTTTTTCGTCGAGGAAGCTGACCAGGGCCTCGCCCACGGCCAGCTCGGTGATGGCCGCGGCAATGTCCAGGCCGGGATTGGGGCGCATGGTGGAGGCGGCCGAGGCCACGGCCTTTTGGTCGCGCGGGGTGAAGGCGCGCAAGGCATGCTGCACGCGGTTGCCCAACTGCCCAAGCACGCTGTCGGGAACGTCCAGCGGGTTCTGGGTGACGAAGTACACGCCCACGCCCTTGGAGCGCACCAGGCGCACGACCAGCTCGATGCGCTCGATCAGCACCTTGGGCGCATCGTTGAACAGCAGGTGGGCCTCGTCAAAGAAAAACACCAGCTTGGGCTTCTCGGGGTCGCCGATTTCCGGCAATTGCTCGAACAGCTCGGACAGAAGCCAGAGCAAAAAAGTCGAGTACAGGCGCGGCGCGTTCATCAGCTTGTCCGCCGCCAGCACATTGACCACGCCCATGCCGTTGGCGTCGGTCTGCATCAGATCGTTGATGTCGAGCATGGGCTCGCCAAAGAACTTGTCGCCGCCCTGGCTTTCGATGGTCAGCAGTCCGCGCTGTATGGCTCCCACGCTGGCCGAGCTGATGTTGCCGTACTGGGTGGTGAACTGCTTGGCGTTGTCGCCCACGAAGTTCAGCATGGCGCGCAGATCCTTGAGGTCCAGCAGCAGCATGCCGTTGTCGTCGGCGATCTTGAACACCAGATTGAGCACGCCCATCTGGGTCTCGTTCAGATTCAGCATGCGGCCTATGAGCAGAGGGCCCATGTCCGAGATGGTGGCGCGCACGGGATGGCCCTGCTCGCCGAACACATCCCACAGCGTGGCGGGGCAGGCCAGGGGCTGGGGCAGGTCCAGGCCGCGCTCCTTGAGCGAGGCGGCCAGCTTGTCGCCTATCTTGCCGGCCTGGCTGATACCGCTCAGGTCTCCTTTGACGTCGGCCATGAAGACCGGCACGCCTATCTGCGAGAAGCTTTCGGCCAGTTTTTGCAGCGTGACGGTCTTGCCGGTGCCGGTGGCACCGGTGATCAGGCCATGCCGATTGGCCAGTCCGGGCAGCAGTACACATTCTGTGGCAGAGTGCTGGGCAATCAAAAGGGGTGAAGCCATTTCGGGTTTCCTCTGGGGGGGCATGCAGTCAAAAGTAAAATCGCTCCCGCTAGGTTAAATCAAATATCAAAGGATTCCCTGTGGCAGGACACAGCAAATGGGCCAACATCCAGCACCGCAAGGGTCGTCAGGATGAAAAACGTGGCCGCATCTGGACGCGCATCATTCGTGAAATCATGGTCGCAGCCCGCCAAGGCGGCGGCGATCTGAGCGCCAACCCGCGTCTGCGTCTGGCGGTGGACAAGGCCAAGGCCGCCAATATGCCGGCCGACAATATCAAGCGCAATATCGACAAGGCCACGGGTAACCTCGACGGCGTGACCTACGAGGAAATCCGTTACGAAGGCTATGGCATCGGCGGCGCGGCCATCATTGTGGACACAATGACGGACAATCGCGTACGTACGGTGGCCGATGTTCGCCATGCATTCAGCAAGTACGGTGGCAATATGGGCACCGAAGGCTCGGTGGCCTTCCAGTTCAAGCATGTGGGGCAGATCATGTTCGCCCCCGGCACGGACGAAGAAAAAGTCATGGAGATCGCGCTGGAGGCCGGTGCCGACGATGTGATCACCGATGACGAAGGTGGCATCGAGGTGCTGACGGCCCCCGGCGACTTTGAAGCCGTGCGTGACGCACTGCAGGCCGCCGGCTTTACCGCCGACATGGCCGAGGTGACCATGCGCCCCGAAAATACAATCGCTCTCGAAGGCGATGATGCAGCTCGCATGCAGAAGCTGCTGGACATGATTGAAGACTTGGATGACGTTCAGGACGTCTACCACAACGCAGAACTATGAAAATTCTTGTGATTGGCGGCGGTGGCCGTGAGCACGCTCTGGCGTGGAAGTTGGCCGAATCGCCCAAGGCGACCAAGGTCTATGTGGCTCCCGGTAACGGTGGCACTGCCCTGGCTGGCGGCAAGCTGGAGAACCTCGACATCACCGATGTGAAGGCTCTGCGCGAATGGGCCCAGGCGGAAAAGATTGCCGTGACCGTCGTAGGGCCCGAGGCTCCGCTGGCGGCTGGCGTGGTCGATGAGTTCCGAGCCCACGGACTCAAGGTCTTCGGCCCGACCAAGGCTGCAGCCCAGCTGGAGTCGTCCAAGGCTTTTTCCAAGGACTTCATGGCACGCCACAGCATCCCCACGGCGCAATATGAAACCTTCACCGACCCGGTTGCTGCCCATGCCTATGTGGATCGCCTCGGTGTGCCCATTGTCATCAAGGCCGACGGCCTGGCTGCCGGCAAGGGCGTGGTGGTTGCCATGTCGCTGCAGGAAGCCCACGATGCAGTGGACTTCATGCTGGTGGACAACAAATACGGTGTGCAGCACAACGAAGGCGGTGCACGCGTCGTGATCGAGGAATTCCTCGACGGCGAGGAAGCCAGCTTCATCGTGCTGTGCGACGGCAAGAACGTGCTGGCACTGGCGACCAGCCAGGACCACAAGCGTCTCAAGGATGGCGACCAGGGCCCCAACACCGGCGGCATGGGCGCTTATTCGCCAGCGCCCGTGGTGACCGCCGATGTGCACGCCCGTGCCATGCGCGAAATCATTCTGCCCACCATCCGTGGCATGGAAAAAGACGGTGTGCCCTATACCGGCTTCCTGTACGCAGGTCTGATGATCGACAAGGCAGGTCACCCCAAGACGCTGGAGTTCAACTGCCGCATGGGCGATCCGGAAACCCAGCCCATCATGATGCGTCTCAAGAGCGATCTGGTGGATGTGATGCTGGCAGCCTGCGAAGGCAGGCTCGACCAGCTGGAGCTGCAGTGGGACCGGCGTACCGCATTGGGCGTGGTCATGGCTGCTGCTGGCTACCCCGAAGACCCGCGCAAGGGCGATGTCATCACCGGTCTGCCCGCCGCAGCCGACGATGCCATGGTCTTCCATGCCGGCACCCAGCTGGGCGATGACGGCCAGCCTGTGACCAGCGGTGGTCGCGTGCTCTGCGTGACCGTGTTGGCCGACAGTGTCAAGCAGGCGCAGCAGAAGGTGTATGACGTGGCACGTGGCATCCATTTCGATGGTGCCCAGTATCGTCGCGACATCGGCTTCCGTGCCGTCAAGAAGGCCGACTGATGAACCAGACATCCTCATCTTCTGTGGCTGATCAGCTGCCTGCGGCCGAGGTGCGTGAGTACCTCATGGGTCTGCAGACCCGCATCACCGAGGCGCTGGAAACCATCGAAGGCGAGGGTGGTGCGCGTTTCCTGGCCGACGCCTGGCACAAGGAGCCGGGCGAAAAGCTGCAGGGCAACGGTGTCACGAAGATCATGGAGCGCGGGCGCGTGTTCGAGCGCGCAGGCTGCGGTTTCTCGCATGTGCGCGGGCCGCAGCTGCCGCCCTCGGCCACACAGCATCGGCCCGAACTGGCCGGTGCGCCGTTCGAGGCCATGGGCGTGTCGCTGGTATTTCATCCGCGCAGTCCCTTGGTGCCAACGGTGCACATGAATGTGCGCATGATTTCGGCCGGCCATGAGGGGCAGCCCAAGACCTGCTGGTTTGGCGGCGGCATGGATTTGACGCCGGTCTACGGCTTCGAGGAAGACGCCGTGCATTTCCATCAGATCTGCCGTGATGCGCTGGCGCCATTTGGCGATCAGCTCTATCCGCGCTTCAAGCAATGGTGCGACGAGTACTTCTTCCTCAAGCATCGCAACGAGCAGCGCGGCATTGGCGGTATCTTTTTCGATGATTTCAGCGAACTGGGTCAGCAGCAGAGCTTTGCCATGCTGCGCTCGGTTGGCGATGCCTTTCTGAAGGCCTATCTGCCCATCGTGGAGCGTCGCCGGCATGCGCAGTACACGCAGCAGCAGGTGGATTTCCAGCGCTACCGCCGTGGCCGCTATGTGGAATTCAACCTGGTCTGGGACCGCGGCACGCATTTCGGCCTGCAGTCCGGCGGCCGCACCGAATCCATTCTGCTGTCCATGCCGCCTCATGCGGACTGGAGCTATCAGCGTGAGGATGCCCCCGGTACACCCGAGCGCGATCTGCTCGAGAAATTCCTGATTCGCCGTGACTGGCTCTGAGGCACAGGCGTTCAACAGGCCGGATCCCCTGCTGATCGGGCATAAAGCCCTGTCAGCAGGGAAATTTTTAGAAAACTATAATTTCCATAGCTGGATGCGCGCTATCGACTGGCGCGTCAACCTTTTTCAATGCGTGAAGAGCGCAGGTCTTAGAGGCCTGAACGTAGACGCTAACCCAACCCTGATACGGGTGTGGCGCAGCACACGCTATATTGATCCCATCATTTACTGATTCCATCGCCTGATGACCACCTCCACCAAATCGGATTCCGCAGCCAAGCGCGACGTCACCAAACTCCAGCGAGCCATTGTTGACGGCCTCGAAGACGTCAAGGCCCACGACATCCAGGTGTTCAACACCGAAGCACTGTCCCCGCTGTTCGAGCGCGTGATCGTGGCTTCGGGTACTTCCAACCGCCAGACCAAGGCACTTGCCTCCAGCGTGCGCGAAGCCGTCAAGGAAGCAGGTTTTCCCGTGCCCCGCCAGGAAGGTGAGCAAAACGGCGAATGGATCATCGTGGACTGCGGCTCGGTTGTCTGCCACATCATGCAGCCGGCCATCCGCCAGTACTACCGCCTGGAAGAAATCTGGGGCGAGACACCGGTGCGTATGAAGATCGGTGCCGCCAAGCCCAAGCCCGCAGAAGTGGCCGCCAAGAAACTGGCTGCCAAGCTGGCCGTGGAAAAGGCAGCAGCGGAAAACACCGTGGTCGAGAAAAAGCCTGCTGCCAAGAAGGCTGCGGCCAAGAAGCCCGCAGCCAAGACGGCCGCCGGTGCCAAGCCTGCAGCCAAGAAGCCTGCTGCCAAGTCCGCAGCCACCAAGACGGTCAAGACCGTGGTCGTCAAGCCCAGCACGCCCCGTACGGCCAAGCCGGTTGCGGCCAAACCCGCAGCCAAGCGTGCTCCCCGCGCCAAGGCCTAAATGAAGCTGACCATCGTGGCTGTAGGCCTGCATGTGCCCGACTGGGCGCAGACGGCCTACGACGATTACGCCAAGCGCTTTCCGCCCGAACTCAAGGTCGAACTCAAGGCCGTCAAGACCGAGCCGCGCGGCTCCAAGACGCTGGAGACCCTGTATGCGGCAGAGCGCAAGCGTATCGAAGCCGCCATTCCCAGAGGCACCCGCATCGTGGTGCTCGACGAGCGCGGCACGAATCTGACCACCAAGGCGCTGGCCCAGCGTCTCAAGGGCTGGCAGCTCGAGAGCGATGATGTGGCCCTGGTCATCGGCGGCCCCGACGGCCTGGACCCCGAGTTCAAGGCAGCGGCACACGAGCGCATCCGCCTCTCCGATCTGACCCTGCCGCATGCCATGGTGCGCGTGCTGCTGATCGAGCAGCTCTACCGCGCCTGGTCGGTCAATGCCGGCCATCCCTACCATCGCGAATAAGCGCTTGTGATCGGACTCTGCGTGCAATTTCGCGCAGTGCGTGATACTATGATTTTGATAGCCTATTGCGCTTTATATATGGGCGCTAGAGGCCATTTTTAATCAAAATCATGGCGCCCATTCTCTATCTTGCATCCCAAAGTCCCCGCCGTCGTCAGTTGCTCGAGCAGCTGGGGGTGGCGCATGAATTGCTGCTGCCCAATGCAGCCGGCGACATCGCCGAGGATGCCGAGGCCATAGAGGCCGAGCTGGCTGGGGAAGACCCCCATGACTATGTGCAGCGCGTGACGGCCGGCAAGCTCGATGCGGCCGTGGCCCGCCATGCGCGGCGCGGTTTGCCGGTAGCGCCCATTCTGTGCTCCGACACCACCGTGGCCCTGGGCAAGCAGATTCTGGGCAAGCCCGCCGATGCCGAAGACGCGCGACGTATCCTGCGTCTGCTCTCCGGGGCCGAACATGAGGTGCTGACTGCCGTGGCGCTGCAAAGCGGCGTGCGGCGTCTGCAGGCCCTGTCGGTGTCCACCGTGCGCTTTGCGCCCATGACCGAGGCGCAGATCGATGCCTATGTGCTTACGGGCGAGCCCATGGGCAAGGCCGGTGCCTATGGCATACAGGGCAGGGCGGCCGCACATATTGCAGAGATCCGCGGCAGCTATTCGGCCATCATGGGCCTGCCTGTTTACGAAACTGCCGAGCTTTTGCGCCAGCTGGGCTGGCCGCTCTGAACCTTTGGCGCAATCGACACTCTGTTCTTGAGGCTTCCCCCAAGGGAAGTTCTGCATGGCAGCTGTCTTGCGCCAGCCATGCGTGCGTCGCACACTGGGCGCAGCAAAAGCCAGGACATATAAAGAAAGAACGACAGTCAATGCAGCAAGATATTTTGATCAACTGGTCGCCGCAGGAAACGCGGGTGGCGATTGTCGAAAACGGCGCCGTGCAGGAGTTGCACATGGAGCGTCCGCTGGAGCGGGGACTCGTCGGCAACATCTATCTGGGCAAGGTCTCGCGTGTGCTTCCAGGCATGCAGTCGGCCTTCATCGATATCGGTCTGGAGCGTGCGGCCTTTTTGCATGTGGCCGATGTCTGGCAGCGTCAGGAAAATGGCGAAGCCCCGATGTTCGCGCGCAAGGACCAGCCGCTGACGCCCATCGAAAAACAGGTATTCGAGGGGCAGTCCATCATGGTGCAGGTCATCAAGGACCCCATAGGTACCAAGGGTGCGCGCCTGTCCACGCAGATCAGCATTGCCGGGCGCCTGCTGGTGTTTCTGCCGCAGGACGACCATATCGGCATCTCCCAGAAAATTCCCCAGAACGAGCGCGACGCCTTGCGGGCCCGTCTGCAGGAGCTGGTCGGCACCAAGGAGGGGGGCGGTGGCGGCGGGTTCATTCTGCGCACCAATGGCGAGGAATCCAGCGATGCCGAGCTGGCCGATGACATCCGCTATCTGCGCAAGACCTGGGCGCGTATCAAGGATGCGGCGCAGAAGCTGCCCGTCATGTCGGTGCTGCATCAGGATCTAAACCTGCTGCAACGTGTGCTGCGGGATCTGGTCGGCGAGAACACCCAGAGCATTCGCATCGATTCGCGCGAGCAGTTTGCGCTGCTCAAGAGCTTTGGCCAGGAATAC
Organism: Comamonas sp. F1-6; assembly: GCF_039581415.1. NCBI lineage: Bacteria > Pseudomonadati > Pseudomonadota > Betaproteobacteria > Burkholderiales > Comamonadaceae > Comamonas > Comamonas sp. F1-6. The sequence goes on along the minus strand of NZ_JBCPWN010000014.1, from coordinate 126,221 downwards.
ATGCCTGCGGCAGTGCCCAAGCTTGCGTTGTACAAGGGCGAGAGGCCGATTTTCGACCTCTACAACATCGACGAGGAAATCGCGCGTGCGCTGGGGCGGCGTGTGGATCTGAAGTCGGGCGGCTATCTGATCGTCGATCAGACCGAAGCCCTGACCACCATCGATGTGAATACCGGCGGCTATGTCGGTGCACGCAATTTTGACGACACCATCTTCAAGACCAACCTGGAAGCGGCGCACGCCATTGCACGTCAGCTGCGCCTGCGCAATCTGGGCGGCATCGTCATCGTGGACTTCATCGACATGGTGCGCGAGGAGCACCAGGGCGAGGTGCTCTCCGAATTCCGCCGCCAGCTGGCACGCGACCGCGTCAAGACCATGGCTGGAGGCTTCTCTCAGCTGGGCCTGGTGGAGATGACGCGCAAGCGTACGCGCGAGTCGCTGGCCCATATGCTGTGCGAGCCCTGTGAAGCCTGCTCCGGCAAGGGCAACGTCAAGACCGCGCGCAGCATCTGCTACGAAGTGCTGCGTGAAATCCTGCGCGAAGCCCGTCAGTTCAATCCGCATGAGTTCCGCGTCGTGGCATCGCCCAAAGTGGTGGAGATGTTCCTCGACGAGGAAAGCCAGCACCTAGCCAGCCTCTCCGACTTCATCGGCAAGCCCATTTCGCTGCAGGCCGAGACTGCGATGGCGCAGGAGCAATACGACATTGTGCTGCTGTGAGTGAGAGTGCATTCAGCGTCATTTGATATGGAAATCATTTTCCAAATTTAGACAATGCTCAAAGTAATTTGTTGCTCAACTTCTCCAAACTGATCTATTTGCATATGGCATTTCCAGGTAGCTGGAGTGTGGGACGTTAGGCGACGCCTACGGATTAAATGGAAAATTTCTGCGAATCTAAATGACCACGAGGCCTGACTGAGGGCCTGTACATCCGCGTCATAATCCCGGTGAAAAGCAATGAGGATGGCATGGAACGGGTTCAGGCAGGATGACTGCTGCATGAGGCAGGCCGTCGCTGCAATCTTGTTTGCGTAAGTCCTGGCAGATGTGTTCTAGGGATTCAAAAAAATAGCGGCTTGCGCTTTATCCATAAGCGCTAGCCGCTATTTCCATGCACATCATGATGGGGCAGGGCGTTATCGCCCCGCCGTCAGGTGCAAGATCAGAATAGATCCATGGGCAATGCCATCACGCTGGCGGCGCCGTTGATCACGGCAAGGGCCTGGCCGGGCACGCGGGTCAGGATATGTTCGGCATAGAACTGTGCCGTGGCCAGCTTGGCCTGCATGAAGGCCATGTCCTGGCCCTTGGCCAGCAGCTCCTGCGCGGCCAGCACCGAGCGGCCCAGCTGCCAGCCGGCGACCAGGTTGCCGGTGAGCATCAGATAGGGAACGCTGCCCGCATACGCCGCATTGGGGTCGGCCTTGGCCTTTGCCACGATGAAGTCCACCACCTGCACAAAGGCCTGACGGGCCTGGGCCAGATTCCTCGCGACCGCCTTGGCCGCATCGGTGCCGCTGGCAATGAGAGCCGCCTCGGTCTTTTCGATCTGGGCGGCAATGGCCTTGGCGGTCTGGCCGCCATCACGCGCGGTCTTGCGGCCGACCAGGTCATTGGCCTGGATGGCGGTCGTGCCCTCATAGATGGTCAGGATCTTGGCGTCGCGGTAATACTGGGCGGCGCCGGTTTCCTCGATGAAGCCCATGCCGCCATGCACCTGTACGCCCAGGCTGGTGACTTCCAGGCTCATTTCGGTGCTGTAGCCCTTGACCAGGGGCACCATGAATTCATAGAAGGTCTGGTTGGCCTGACGCACTTCGGCGTCCGGATGGTGGTGGGCGGCATCGTAGGCGGCAGCGGCCGTGGTGGCCATGGCGCGGCAGCCCTCGTTGCTGGCACGCATAGTCATCAGCATGCGGCGCACATCGGGGTGGTGGATGATGGTGGCGCTGGCCTTGACCGATCCGTCTACGGGGCGGCTTTGCACGCGTTCTTTGGCGTAGGCCACGGCGTGCTGGTAGGCACGCTCGGCGACGGCCAGGCCCTGCAGGCCCACGGCATAGCGGGCGGCGTTCATCATGATGAACATGTATTCGAGGCCGCGGTTTTCCTCGCCCACGAGGTAGCCGATGGCTCCCCCGTTGTCGCCAAATTGCAGCACGGCCGTGGGCGAGGCCTTGATGCCCATCTTGTGCTCGATGCTGACGCAGTGCACATCGTTGCGCTTGCCCAAGGAGCCGTCCTGGTTCACGAGGAACTTGGGCACGACAAACAGGCTGATGCCCTTGACGCCCTCGGGAGCGCCGGCCACGCGGGCCAGCACCAGGTGGACGATGTTGTCCGCCATATCGTGCTCGCCATAGGTGATGAAGATCTTGGTGCCGAAGACCTTGTAACTGCCGTCGCCCTGAGGCTCGGCCCTGGTGCGGACCAGGGCCAGGTCGGAGCCGGCCTGGGGCTCGGTCAGGTTCATGGTGCCTGTCCATTCGCCGGTCACGAGCTTTTCCAGATAGGTGGACTTGAGCGCGTCACTGCCGGCAGTCAGCAGCGCCTCGATGGCGCCGTCGGTCAGCAGCGGGCACAGCGCAAAGCTCAGGTTGGCGCTGTTGAGCATCTCGATACAGGCCGCGCCAATGGTCTTGGGCAGGCCCTGGCCGCCAAAGTCGGCAGGATGCTGTAGACCCTGCCAGCCGCCTTCGGCGTACTGCTTGAAGGCATCGGCAAAGCCGGGCGTGGTGGTGACCACACCATCCTTGAAGGACGAGGGATTGAGGTCGCCGGGAACATTCAGGGGGGCGACCACGCCTTCGCAGAGCTTGGCGCATTCTTCGAGAACGGCCTGCGCGGTTTCCAGCCCCGCATCTTCAAAGCCGGGAATCTGGGCGACCTGCTCGATCTGGGCCAGATGCTCCATGTCGAACAGCATGTCTTTGATGGGCGCTTTGTAGGTCATCGTCTCTGTTTCCTTGAATGCTGGCCCGGCTGGCTGCCAGACCTGGTTTGTGCCTTGGATTGTTGGGGATGTTGCCAGCCACGGATGGCAGGGGCTTCCCTCGACTTCATGTCCGGCGCCTGGCAAGAATGTCAGGCCCTCGCATTGGTTTGACGTTTACGTAAACGGAATGATTCTAGAGGCTGTGACGGGCTTGCCGCAGTCGCAGACGCGCAATATGGTGGCCAACGCTTGCGGCAAGCTTTCAATTAAATAGAAACTTCTAGGTAAACTTTTATGTATTGGTGTTTACCCGTGGTGTCGCGTAAAGGCAAGAGAGCGGCGTTCTCGGGAAATGTCCTAGAGAAAAATTCCCATAAATTCAGTCCAGTCTGAATGGAAGAATACCGGGGATATGACCTAAGTCATTGATTCGTATTGCTTCTGTTCGAGGTGAGGCAGTGTGCTGCATCACCTTTCGATTGGTATCTGACTGGGAGTTTGTATGGCTAAAGTAATCCGTTATCACGAAGTTGGCGGCCCCGAGGTGTTGCGACAGGAAGACATTGAAGTCGGCCAACCCGGTCCAGGTCAGGTCCGCCTCAAGCAAGGCGCTGTGGCCTTGAACTTTGCCGATACCTATTTCCGCTCCGGTCTGTATCCCGCTCCTTTGCCCGCGGGCGTGGGCAGCGAGGCTTGCGGCACGATCACGGCCGTGGGCGACGGCGTTACGGATTTCAAGGTCGGCGATCGCGTGACCTATACCGGTGCACTTAACACCATCGGCGCTTACGCCACGGAGCGCCTGATTTCTGCAGCCCCCCTGATCCGCCTGCCTGACAACATCAGCTTTGAAACCGCAGCAGCCATCACCATGCGTGGACTGACGGCGGCTTACCTGATGCGCCGCATCTGGGACTTCAAGAAGGGCGACACCATCTTGCTGCATGCTGCAGCCGGTGGTGTGGGCCTGCTGGTGTCGCAGTGGGCAAAGCTGGAAGGCCTGAACGTGATCGGAACAGTCTCCAGCGATGCCAAGGCCGAAGTGGCCAAGGCCAACGGCTGTGTTCACACCATCAACTACAGCCATGAGGACGTGGCCAAGCGCGTGCGTGAGCTGACGGACGGCGTGGGCGTGAATGCCGTCTTTGACAGCGTGGGCAAGGACACTTTCGAGGGCTCGCTCAACAGCCTGAAGGTGCGTGGGCTGATGGTCTGTCTGGGCACGGCTTCAGGCTCCATTCCACCATTCAACCCGCAGATTCTGGCCGGCAAGGGCTCGCTCTTCCTGACCCGTCCTGCATCGGCGCATTACATCGCCGACCCCACGGAGCGTGCAGAGCTGGCCAACGAACTGTTCGCCCATGTGGCCGAAGGTCGTATCAAGGTGGATATCAGCAAGCGCTATGTGCTGGAAGACGCCGTGCAGGCTCACCGCGATCTGGAAGCCCGCAAGATTGTGGGATCGGCCGTCTTCACGCTCTGAGATATCGAAGGCAGCAGGTCGGTATGAAAAGGGCTGAGCCATTCAGCCCTTTTTGCATCAACCCCGGTGATTGCCCAAGGAAATAAATGCCATGACTCAAAGCTCCGCTGCAACGACATTGCAGGTCGACTTTTCGCTGGACCTGATCTGCCCCTGGTGCTGGATCGGTCTGCGCAATCTGCTGGCCGCCCGTGAGATGCTGCTGGCCAGATATCCCGACCAGCAGCTTGCAATCCATTGGCATGCAGACACTCTGCTGCCCCAGATCCCGGAGCATGGAGTGCCTTACCAGGCCTTCTACGAAGCCAGGCTGGGCGGTCCCAGGGCCGTGGAGGTTCGCCGTGCCCAGGTGCGTTCGGCGGCCCACGCGGCGGGCCTGCAGATCAATCATGCGCTGATTGAAACCTTCCCCAGCACGCGCCTGGTTTGTGCGTTGGTCAACTACGCCCAGACTCTGCTCGATGGCGAATCCATGATCCGCTTTGTGGAGTCCATCTTTGCCGCTTACTTTGTGCAGGGCCGCGATATAGGCTCGGTCATGGTGCTGCAGCAGCTGGCGCACTCGGCGGCACTGGACTGGAATCCTTCCCGCTTTGATGCGCTGCGCTACCAAAGCGAGGCCGGCCATACCGGCGGCGTGCCGCATATGGTGTTCAACCAGCGTCTGCAGGTGACGGGCGCTGTGGCGCCCGCGGAGCTGCTGCGCGCCATGGAGCATGCCCGTGTTGCCGACAGCATCTTCGCCTGATCCCGCATTGCTGGCCGCCGGTGCCGTGCGGGACTTGCCGCCTGGCGGGCGAAAGCTGGTCTTCACGCCTGGTGGTCAGAGCATCTTGCTGCTGAATGTCGAAGGCGAGTTCTATGCCTTGGAGAACAGCTGCCCGCATGCGGGTGCCTCCATGGCCAGCGGCAATTGCGATGCCCATGTGCTGAGCTGCCCCGCGCATGGACTCAAGTTCGATATCCGCAGCGGCAAGTGCACGGCATCGCCGCAGATGACGATTCCTCTCTATGAAGTTCTTGTCAGAGAGGGACTGCTCTGGCTCAAACCGCCTGACAACTGCTGATACTCCATCGAGCGCCGATGTGCGATGAAGAAGGCCCGCAGATTTTCTCTGCGGGCCTTCTTCTATGGTTTCAGGATTGATGTCCTCTGGCCGGCAACCGGCAGGCGCCGGTTGCCATGGATTGGACTCAGAACGTGTGGCGAATGCCGATGTCAAAGCCTGAAGCATTGCCGCCTGCGACTGGAATCGGGCCTTGCAGCGCGCCCGTGGCCACCGGCAGGTTGATGCTGCCGCGGTTGTCTACATAGGCATAGGTGCCGTAGAGTGCGGTGCGCTTGGAGAGGTTGTGCACATAACCCACGGCGTACTTGTTGGAGCTGCTGCCGCTGTTGTCATTGCGGTTCAGGCGCATGAAGCTCATGGGGATATTGCCGTTGCCGACCTTCCAGATGGCACCCAGCTGCCAGTAGCGTACATGGTCGGCATTGTCCAGACCTGCCAGGCGGTTGCCGGTGCGGTGATCGGCAGCCAGAACCATGAGGCGGTGGCCTTCCCAGAGGTAGGATGCGGCGGCATTGATCTGTCTGTAATCGTCGGCGGCACGGTTCTTGGTGGACGTGATGGCGACGGCTGCATCCCAGTTCTCGCCTCCATAGCCCAGGCGTGCACCGTAGACGCGGCCGTCCTGGCGGTTGGGGCCGGCATCGTTTTCACCGAATGCAGTCATCAACTGATAGAACAGGCCTTTGCAACTGGAGCTGGAGCAGCCGGGCGAGAAGTAGCCAATGCTGTTCGATGCCCGAAAGCCCGTCACAGTGGTGCCGTGCAGCACATGCAGGCTCATGCCCACGCCCAGGCGAAAGGGGTCGTAGTTGAACATGTTCCAGAAGGCGGGCACATAGTCGCGGCCCAGGCGTACCTCGCCCCATTGCTTGCTCTGCAGATAGACCAGGGCCTTGCGGTTGAAGCTCAGGCCGTTGCTGCTGCCTGCCCCCGAAGGCTGGTTGTTGGTGTTGGAGGCCTGGCCGGTGCCGTTGTCGGTATTGAGACCCGCTTCCAGATCAAAGCCGGCGGCCAGACCGCTGCCGAGATCTTCACGGCCCTTGAAGCCCAGGCGGCTGGCCTGATTGCCGCTGGAGGTCAGCATCTGACGCGAGCCTGCGCCAGCGCCGCGGTAATTGGATACGGCCATATCCACCACGCCATAGACCTGCACAGAGGATTGTGCCGAGGCCGCCAGCGGCGCCAGCGTGCATGCGAGAGCGCTCAGCGCATTGAAAGCCATTTTTTTTGTAGTCACTCATGTCTCCTTGAACCGTTGAAAAAAGATGCCTGATGGCAAACCGACGAAAAACACAGCAGGGCAAGGCCGGGCCTGGGGATGGGTTGAAGGCGCAGGCAAGCCCCCAGCTCTAATCCCGCCAAAGGACTTGAGCCGGGTGCGGCCGCCCACGGTGCCAAGGGGGCACCGGGCAGAGGTCTTGAAGCAGATAAGTAATGGAGCAGCTTGAGGGCAACTGCTCAAGGACCCGGGCCTCAGTTTTCGGGCTTGTAGCCTATGGACTTGAGCAGGGCTGCCTGCTTGCGGCTGGCCTCTTTGAGGTCGGCCGTCATTTCTGCCGTGGTAAGGGGCTGGCCGGGCTCCATGCCCACCGTGGCGAGCTGTTTGAGCACGGACTCCTTGCGGAAATGTGCCAGCGCCACATCCCGCAGCTTCTGCTGGATGGCTGCCGGGGTTTGAGGATGGGACCACACGGCAAACCAGCCTGGTTTGGAAAGCTGGGGGTAGCCCAGCTCCGTGAAGGTTGGTACCTCTGGCAAAGTCTGCAGGCGGCTCGGGTAGACGACTGCCAGCGCCTTGATCTTGCCGCTGCGAATCAGGGGTAGCGAAGTGGTGACGCCATCGAACATCACCGGGACATGGCCACCCATGAGGTCCACCAGAGCAGGGGGCGAGCCCTTGTAGCCCACATGGCGCATATTGATCTTGGCCAACTGGCCCAGCAGCATGCCCGAGGTGTGACCCTTCAGGCCCGTGGCGTAGGAGGCAAAGTCCACGCCGTCGCGTTGCTGTCTGGCGTAGCTGATGAATTCGGGCAGGGTCTGGAACGGCAGATCCTTGTTGGCGACCATGACCAGTCCGGTGCGTGTGAGCTGGGCCAGCGGCGTCAGGTCCTTGAACGGGTCGAAACTGACTTTCTGGGCCAGGGGCGCCTCGCTCAGTGCTCCGTCCTGAATCACCAGAAAGGTGTAGCCGTTTTTGCCATGGGACTTGAGGTCCTGGATGCCGATGGCCCCCGAGGCTCCGGCCTTGGATTCCACGATCACGGGCTGCTTGAGATCTTGCTGCATGCCCTCTGCCAGCAGACGGGCCAGGGTGTCAGCCGTGCCACCGGCAGGCCCGGTGACGATCAGGCGTATGGGCTTGGTCGGCCAGTCATCGGTCTGCTCGGCCTGTGCGGGCAGGGCCAGGCTGGCGGCCACGGCCATGACGGCCAAGCCTAGTTTCCGGCGCAGTGCGCGAGAACCTGCGGTGTCCACTGAATTGCGTGAGGCGGGTGTCGTTGCCTTCATTGCTTGTCTCCTTCAATGGGGAGATCTGGCTCCCCATCTGCGCGCACCTTTTATATCTTGTGGGTGGCTGCGCATTCATCGTGATGGTCTTCGGGCGGTTCAGGCCGTTGGCTCGGGCTGTCGGGCTTCGATCCGAGCCTGCAAATCCTCGATCAGCTGTGTTGCCTGCGGCCAGGGGCCGTGGCCCGAGGCCGGGTTCAGGTGGCCCTGGGGGCCCAGCTCCACCAGCTCGCTCCCCCAGTCGCGCGCAAAGCCGCGCGCGCGCTCCAACTGGGTCAGCGGGTCATTGCTGCTGGCTGCCAGCAGTGTGGGAAACGGCAGGCGCTGGCGCGGGATGGGCGTCCAGCCGTGGGCTGCCAGCACATCCTTGGGGGGGTAACCGGCAGGCATCTGGGTTTCCACATCGGCGGGGGCTGCAAGCAAGGCTCCGAGAATGGGACGGGCTCGGCGCAGCGCCCAGTGCGCGACCATCATGCAGCCGGCGCTGTGTGCCACGATGATGACGGGGCCGTCGATACCGTCCAGCGCCCGGTCGATCGCGTCCAGGCGGGCCTGGCAGCTGAGCTTGTCCTGCTCCAGCGGTGGCACGGTGACGCAGGGGACGGACTGCGCAGTCAGCTCCTTGGCCAGCAGCGTCTGCCAGTGCTCTTCCACATGGTCGCGCAGGCCGGGGATGATGAGAATCGTGTGCTTCAAGGTCATCTTCTGTCTCCTGGCTCAGTCCGTGGGGCCGCCGATGATGGCGGTGCGTTCCATCTTGCGGTGGCAGGGCTGGTAGTCCATCACTGCGTAGTGCTGGGTGGAGCGGTTGTCCCAGAAGGCTACGCTGTTTTTGCTCCATTTGAAGCGCACCTGGTACTCGGGAATCATGGCCTGGCTGGTCAGGTAATTGAGCAGTTGCGAGGAGCCGGGCGATTTGTCCAGGCCGAAGCGCACGTTGGCGGGTGTGTTGTAGTTGGTGAAATGGGTGGTGAAGCTGCTGTTGACGAACAGAATCTTCTCGCCGGTTTCGGGGTGGATGCGGACCACGGGGTGCTCGGCGTCGGGGTATTGGGCCTTGAGTGCCAGACGCTTTTCGATGGGCATGACGGCACCAAAGCTCGCTTCGATGCTATGGCGGGCACGCAGATGCTCGATCTTGACCTTGATGTCGTCTGGCAGGTTCTCATAGGCCATCACCATGTTCACCCACATGGTGTCGCCGCCCACTGGCGGGCATTCAACGCAGCGCAGCACGCAGCCCATGGGGGGCTGCTCGCGCCAGGTGGCATCGGTGTGCCAGGAGTTCTCGTTGCGGTCCAGAGGGTTGTCGGGGGTCTTGTAGATCTGCACCAGGCCTGGGTGCTCGGGGTGGCTTCCCACCACCGGGTGGTCTTCCAGCTCGCCAAATTTGCGCGCAAACGCCACATGCTCGGCGCGTGTGATGTCCTGGTCGCGGAAAAAGATCACGCGGTGCTTGAGCAGTGCCTGGCGGATTTCGGCCATCAGGCCTTCGTCCTCGGCGGCCGCTCCCAGGTGAACGTTGGACAGCTCCGCACCGATGGAGCAGGTCAGAGGATTGACTTCCAGCGAGCGGGTCAAAGAGCTGGAGCGGATAAGGGCGGGTGCTGCGCCAACCTTGTTTTTCATTGGGAAGTCTCCTTATAGAATCAATGTCGCCAGTGTGAAAACTCCCCTCGATCGGCGCTTGTCATTACATGACTGGTGCTTTGCAATTAGTGCCAAGTTAGTGAAACCCCATGGCCTCTCTCGTTCGCGCAGCCTGCTTGACCAATTACGCCGAAGTCGCCCAGGCTTCGGGGCTGAATGGCGCGCGCATGCTGCTCGATGCCGGCCTGAGCCCCGGTGTGCTCGACGAGCCGGATCTGATGATTCCGGTGGACAAGGTGGGGCGTTTGCTGCAGGCCTCGGCCATGCAGTCGGGCAATGAAAGCTTTGGTCTGTGCATGGCGCGCTCGCGCCTGCTGTCCAATATGGGGCCGGTGGGCCTGCTGATTCGCGATCAGGCTACGCTGCGCGATTCGCTGAACCTGCTGGTGCGTCATCTGGCCCTGCTCAACGGCGCCATGACGCTGGAGCTGGACGAGCAGGCCGACACGGTGCTGATCCGTGAGCTGTTGCTGGCCGGCCGTGCCCATGAGCCTACGCGCCAGCGCGTGGAGCTGGCGCTGGGCGTGATGGTGCGCGCCATTCGGCAGCTGATAGGTCGCGACTGGCAGCCTCGCATGGTGTGTTTCGAGCACGCCGCGCCCAAGGACCTGAGCATGCATCACCTGATGTTCGGCCCGCGCGTGGAGTTCAATCAAGAGTTCAACTGCATTGTTTGCGTCAAGGCCGATCTCGATACGCGCAACGAATTTGCCGACCCTGCCATGGTGCGCTATGCCCAGAAGCTGCTGGAGTCCGTGGCTCCCATGAGCGAGGAAGCAGTGCTGGACGATGTGCGCCGCACCATCTTGCTGCTGTTGCCCAGCGGGCGCTGCAGCATTGAGAAAGTCAGCGAGCACCTGGGTGTGGTGCCACGCACCATTCAGCGCCGGCTGACGGAAAAGGGCCAGAGCTTTTCCTCGCTGATGAACGATATCCGCAAGGAGCTGGCCGTGCGCTATGTGTTCGAGAGCAACCGCTCTCTGACCGAAGTGGCCGAGCTGCTGGGCTTTACGGCCCCCAGCAGTTTTTCACGCTGGTATCAGAGCCAGTTCGGCTGCAGTGCCAAGGACAGCCGTGCCAAGGCGCAGACCGAAGGCACAGGCGGCGCATAAAAAAGCGGGCCGTAAGGGCCCGCCAAACACACTACCAAAGTGTCACCCCAGGGAGAGGGCGGCTACGCCAGCGTCCTTCAGTTGCTGGCGATTCTGAGCTTGCTCAGAATTTTGCGGTTCTGCTCCACCGTGTTCAGCATTTTTTGTTGCAGCTCCGTCATCGTGCTGGGCTGGGGTGCGTCAAAGCCCTGGGTTTTGAGCTGCGCCTGAAACTTGGCGGATTGAGTCACCTTGTCCATTTCCTGGCGCACCTTCTGGATCAGGGCCTGGGGCGTGCTGCTCAGCACGAACAATCCCACACTGGCATCGGGCAGCACAAAGTCGGGCATGTTCTGCTCGGCAAAGCTGGGCACATCGGGTAGCAGGCGCGAGCGGTTGGGCGAGACCACGCCCAGGGCCTTGATCTTGCCGGCCTTGACCAGCGGGGCTGCATTGGTCACCACTTCAAAGGTCAGTTGTACCTGATTGCCGATCAGGTCGACGATGGCAGGGGCCGAGCCCTTGTAGGGCACGGCGGTGATCTTGCCGCCGCTTTTCTCGCTCAGCAGCGCACCCAGCATGTCGGAGCGAGTGCCGGGGCTCAGGTTGGCGATATTGATGGGGCCGGAGCTCTTCTTTGCATAGTCCAGCACCTCCTGAATCCTGTTGGGGGGAAAGCTGTTGTTGGCCACCAGCATATGCACCATGGAGGCCACATCCGAGACATAGGTGAATGTCTTGTGCACGTCAAACGGCGTCTTCACGGTGAGTGGAAAGTCGGTCCAGATGCTGGAGGGCGCAATCATCAGCGTATGCCAGTCGGCAGGTGCATTCATCACGGCGCGCTCGGCAATCACGGCCGATCCGCCGGGTTTGTTGTCGACGACCACGGGCTGGCCCAGATTGGTCTGCAGATGATCGGCCACCAGGCGCGCCACACCATCGGTGATGCCACCAGGAGGCGCAGGAACGACGAGGCGGACGGGTTTGACGGGCCAGGCGGGTGCAGGGGTCTGAGCCTGTACGGCGGTGCTGGCCATTACGCCGACGCAAAGAATTGCGGCGCAGGAACGCAGGGTTCGAGGAATGTTTCGCATGTGTTGCTCCCTAAATGGAGTTGCTCAGATGGCGCTGGCGGGAGAGTCTGTGACCCGCCCATCTTCAAGAACGTGGGCATTCAGCGCCTGTCTTGCAGCGGTGCTATCGGCTCTGGCTCGCAGGACGCGAATCACGGGCATCACTTGCGGGCCGGGTGGTCCAGCAAAATTCACAGCGGTTGTCATTGATGTCTCCTGTCGTTTTTCATGGGGGGCAGACATTCGGCATGACGCCGATCTCTGTCTCGCAGGGGGCAGACCCAACGAATAGGTGATCCGCTGAACCTGCCGGCATGTCCCTGCGTTCTTGTGCTTAGGGTGTGGGAATGCACCAATTCATGATGGAGGTCCGCAAGTTCGGTGACTTGGCGTTTCATGCCTGCGACTTCGCATTTGATGACTGCAGTACTCCGCACTTACCCGATGTAGGGCTGCAGCCTGCATGGCTTCGATGCGTGCTTGTGGCGCGGTATGGGCGCCTTGCAATCGGAGCCGCGAGGAGGGGGAGATCGCAGGTTGCCGATGGTGCGCAGCAGTCGCCTGGACTTTTGCAGTGCATGAACCGATGTCGTCTCTCCGTTGCCTGCCCCAATCATCTTCAGGCACGGTTTGCCGGTCTTGTCGCGTTTGAGAAAGCGCGTGTCTTGAAATGCAAAGTGGCATCTCACACGGCATTTGATACTGGCCTCACGCATCGGCAATGGCCTGAAATCGGCTGATGCAGTTTGTCCAGACACTGATTTCTCGCACTCAAACCGGAGACAACAACCATGAACTTTCTTGACGGTCACCTGTATCCCGAAAACCAGCAGCCGCTGATCATCACTGCAGCTCCCTACGCTCCGGGCTGGATTCCCTCGGACTTCCCCGAGGACATCCCCATCACCATGGAAGAGCAGATTCAGAAGGCCGTGGACTGCTATGAGGCCGGCGCCACCGTGCTGCATCTGCATGTGCGTGAAGACGACGGCAAGGGCAGCAAGCGTCTGTCCAAGTTCAACGAGCTTATTGCCGGTGTGCGTGAGCGTGTGCCCGAGATGATCATCCAGGTCGGCGGCTCCATCAGCTTTGCGCCCGAAGGCCCGGACGGCGAAGCCAAGTGGCTCTCCGACGATACCCGCCATATGCTGGCCGAGCTGACTCCTGTACCCGACCAGGTGACGGTGACCGTGAACACCACGCAGATGAACGTGACCGAGCATGCCGGCGAAGACGACTTCCGCGGTGTCTCGCGCGGTTTCCCGCATCTGCACAAGACCTACAAGGACATGATTGTTCCCTCGAACCCCAGTTTCGTCGAAGAACATATCCGTCGCCTGTCCGAAAAGGGCATCCAGAGCGCCTTCCAGGTCTACAACATCAACAGTTTCGAGACCATAGAGCGCATGATCCGCCGTGGCGTCTACAAGGGCCCGCTGGTCATGAACTGGGTCGCCATCAGCGGCGGCATGGACCAGGCCAATATCTACAACCTGGCCAATATGCTGCGCGCCGTGCCCGACAACGCCATCGTGACGGTGGAAAGCTCGGTGCTGAACGTGCTGCCCATCAATATGATCGGCATGGCCCTGGGTCTGCATGTGCGCTGCGGTATCGAGGACGTGCTGTGGAATCAGACACGCACCGGCAAGATGAGCACCGTGGAGCAGATCAAGCAGCTGGTGCGCATTGCGGGCGAGTTCGGTCGCCCGATTGCCACGGCCCAGCAGGCTCGCGAGATCAAGCAGATCGGCGTGTTCTACGAAACCGCCGACGAAACCCTGGCCAGGAACGGCTTCGCGCCCAACCGCAAGGGAGCCAACCAGGGCTTTCTGCGCAAGCCCATGGACGCTGTGGCCTGAGTCTCAAAGCCCGGGTGACCGGGCCCGGCTCATCTAGCCGCTGTGCGTTTGTCACGCTTGCCTGGTGGATGCGTGGCCAGGCGCCTGCCCCCGCCGACTTCCTTGAGAAGTCGGCTTTTTTATTTCTCTGGATTCAGGCCCGCAGATAAAGGTCTTCGCCGCGCAGGTTGCGCTCCTGCAGGATTTCTCCGACAGCCAGCAGCTCATCCAGATGCTGGGAAATGCTGCGCGTCTCGGCCCCCTGTACCCAGGGCGCATCAAAGCCTTGCGGGTAGAGCAGGCGCTGCTCCACCATCTGTGAGAGCGTCATGGGCCGCTGCGCCAGCCATTCGAGAATGCGTGCACCACGCTCGTCAATGACAGCAGCAAAGCGCTTGAGGTCTCGCATAAACGCCTCGCGTTCCGTGTAAATGCCCTTGTGGTGCGAGGTCACCCAGACCCGGGCATCGATCTCGGGCAGCCGCGCCAGGCTGCGGCGAAAGTCCGTCAGACAGGAGCAGGCGTCGCCGTAATAGGGCCCGAAGCCCGTCAGGTCGATATCGCCGATAAAGGCAACTCCCTCGGGCTCGATCAGCAGCACGCTGTGGCCCGCCGTATGGCCCGGCATATGAATGGCGCGGATCTGCGACCGGCCCAGCTCCCAGACTGCTCCATCTTTGTAGCCCCTGGCATCGGGTCTGGGGGCGTAGAAGAATTCGCTCTCCAGCTTGCTGCGCAAGATGCCGGCCTGAGCCGAATCGGCCCAGCCAAAGGTGGCCACCAGGCCCTCCCAGCTTTGCAAGGCCGCCAGATCGCCTACGTGAGCAAAAACCTGCGCGTCCGGCAGGCGGTGCAGGCCGGCCATATGGTCCTCATGCACATGACCCATCACCACCAGCTCGGTGGCATCGAACTCGGCCCCGATATGGTTGGCAACGATAGGCGTATCCAGCGCTGCCAGCGTATCGCTGCCGCGAATCATGATCTGGTTGCCGTCCGGATACTTGCCACCCTTGGCTCCGCGAAACACCGTCACGCGGCCAAACTGGTGGCGCTGTATGTCTGTCTGGGCTGTGTCGATGGGATGCATCATGGTCTGAGGGGGAAAGTGAAGCCGGCTTCTGCGAAGATTAAGACCTTGGATGTATTTGCGCTGTCACCACAGCGCTTTGAAAGACGAGTCGGAGATGACCCAACAAGACAAACAGGCTCAGGAAGCCCATCTGATCGAGCACCCCATCAAAAGCGAGCTGGTGCACCAGGGCAGTTTTCTGCAGGTGAGGCTCGATACCGTGCGCCTGCCCCATGGCGGTCAGGCCACGCGCGAGTATGTGGTGCACCCCGGCGCCGTGGTGGTGATAGGCCTGCTCGACGATGGCCGCGTGCTGCTGGAGCGGCAGTTTCGCTACCCCGTGGGCCGGGTCATGACGGAGTTTCCCGCAGGCAAGCTCGATGCGGGCGAGCAGCCGCTGCTCTGCGCCCAGCGCGAGCTGCTGGAGGAAACCGGCTACAGCGCGCGCGAATGGGCCTATGCCGGCCCCATGCATCTGGCGATCGGCTACTCCGACGAAGTCATTCACATCTTCTTCGCGCGCGGCCTGACCGCGGGCGAGCGCCAGCTCGATGCCGACGAGTTTCTCGATGTCTGCAGCATGACGGCTGACGAGCTGCTGGACGGCGTGCGTAGCGGCCAGGTCACGGATGCCAAAACCCTGAGCTGCTGCTTGTGGCTGCAGAACGTGCAAAGCGGTGCCTGGTCTCTGGAGTGGAGGCCGGCTTGATTTTTTTGATAGCTGCTTGCATACGCTGAATATGGATTTCAGCTATGAAAGTGCTTGAAATTCATATCAGTTAGGCGCTGGCTGCTTCTTTTTCGGGATTGCCTGATGCCAATCAGTGTTTGTCGTCGGGTGATGACAGGCGCTGCATGACCTTCCTATAAACTGGTGCCATGCACCATGGCCTACCACCTCTGTTTGAAGGTTGCAGTCTGAAGCGGTGTTCAGGAGTGTTTCATGGAATCGTCAGAGCTTGAGGATGACAGCGTTTTCGAGAGTGCGGCCGAGCTGTTCAAAGCCATGGCTGCGCCCATGCGGCTGAAGATCATCAGCGCGCTGTGCAACGGAGAAAAAAACGTCTCCGAGCTGCTGGCTTCCATAGACACGACCCAGCCCAATATGTCTCAGCACCTGAACACGCTGTACCAGTCCGGCATTCTGGGCCGCAGGCGTGAAGGGGTCAGCATCTACTATTTCATCGCCAACGAGAAGGTCGTCCATATGTGCCGCACCATCTGCGTGCAGATTGCCATCGAACAGAACTGATGGCTTGAGCCCCAAAAGAAGAAAGGCGCACCAGGCGCCTTTTTTCATGGCCGTATGCTGCTCAGGGCTTGAGATAGACAAAGCCCTCTTTGGCCTGCAGGCGTGCGACTTCGGCCACACCCGAGGGGACGAGCGAGGCCTCCATCAGCAGGCTTGAGGCATCGAGCTTGCGCGTTTGCAGCGTGTTGTTGCAGACCTTGAACTCCACGCCGCGCCCCACCAGTGCGCTGACCTGGCCGCTGAACTCGCGGCCCTTGCTGTCCTTGGCATTGTTCAGAAGAAAGTCTATGCCGGGCCCATGGGTGACCACCACGATCTTGTCCGTGGGCGAGGCATTGAGTTCGTTATTGATATTGGCGAGTATGGCGGCCGCGGTCTCCACGCCGGTGTTGACGTGATAGACCACTTTCACATCCTGAGCGGCGGCAATCGCCGTACACAGGGCAAAGCTCAGGGCAACGAACTGGCGCTTCATGGAATGTCTCCTGTGGTGTCTGTGGGAATCAGGGAAGATGCCCTTGGTTAAATATTGCCACTTGCTTATATTAACGATGACGCAAACATTCAAAAATAGGGCAAGCGCTAGTGGCGGCATTCATGCATGACGCGCTGCCCATGCAAGGGAGACAAAGCCATGACAAGCTGGGCAGGAGCTGCGCTGAGGAGCTTTGTGTGGGCAGCGATTGCAGCGACAGGTACAGCGGCAGCGCATGATGCAGCCCCCAGGTCGCTCATTCCGCAAGCGGTCAGCGCGCCCGTGATGGAGTTGCAGCAGGTGGCGGCCAATGTGTTTTTTGTGCAGGGCGTATCGGCGCTGGGCAGTGCGGCCAATCGCAACTTCATCTCCAATGCGGGCTTTGTCATCACCCATGACAGCGTGGTTGTGATCGACGCGCTGGGTTCGCCCGCACTGGCCGAGGAGCTGGTGCAGAAAATCCGTACGCTGACGCCCAAACCCATCAGCCATGTGCTGCTGACCCACTATCACGCCGACCACATCTATGGCCTGCAGGTGTTCGAGGCCCTGGGCGCAAAAATCGTGGCCCATGCCCAGGCGCGTGAATACATCAACTCAGAAACCGCGCATCTGCGGCTTGAGGCTTCGCGCAAGGATCTGGCGCCCTGGGTCGACCAGGGCACGCGCCTGGTGCCCGCGAGTCAATGGGTGGCAGGTGATAGCTCTACGCTGAAGGTGGGGGGCGTGGACTTTGTGCTGCAGCATATGGGGCCATCGCATACGCCGGAGGATACGGCCATCTTCCTGCCGCAAAGCGGTGTGCTGTTCATCGGCGATGTGGTGTTTCGCAACCGCATTCCCTATGTGGGCCAGGCCGACAGCCGCCACTGGATTGCCGCGCTGGATGAGTTGCTCAAGCTCCCCGTCAAGGTCATGGTGCCGGGTCACGGCCCGGCCTCCGAGCAGCCGCGCCAGGACATGCAGCTGACGCGAGACTATCTGCACTATCTGCGCGAGGCCATGGGCAAGGCCGCAGCCAATCTTGACCCGTTTGACGAGGCCTATCAGGCGACGGACTGGTCCAGGTTCTCGGCTTACCCGCTGTTCAAGGAGGCCAATCGCATGAATGCCTACAACACCTTTTTGCTGATGGAGCAGGAAAAGCCGTGATGGAAACAGCCAGCTCCTTTCGTGCCCGCAGAAGACTGTGCTTGCAGCTGCTGCTGGCGGGCGCGGCCCCGGCGTGGGCGGCGCTCGATGCCTCTGAGCGCCTGCTGCCCACCAGTCAGAGTCTGCAGCACGACCTGGCCTTGGCGCTGGCCCGCAAGCAGCCGTTGGTGGTGATGGCAAGCCTGCATGGCTGCCCGTATTGCAAGATCGTGCGCGAACATTACCTGCTGCCGTTGCAGCAGTCCGGGGCTCTGGTGACTCAGATTCACTTTCTGTCGCGTGAGCCTTTGCAGAGCTGGGATGGCACGGCAACTACGCATGGCGACATGGTCAGGCAACTGGAGATCGAGGTTGCTCCCACCGTGCTTTTTCATGGAGCAGGACGACGGGAAGTGGCTGATCGCCTGATTGGCAGCTCCATCCCCGATTTTTATGGCGCTTATCTGGATGAGCGCATGAAGACTGCCCGGGCAGCGGTGCAGGGGCGTTGAGCCGGGTATTGGTATCGCTATTCCTGTTCGGGAATAACGAGGGTTAGCGCGGGATCTCAAATCTGGTGAGCTGCCGGATACTTTAAATAACAACATGCTTATATATAAATATAAGGAGACCAAAGCGATGAAAACTGCATCCTGGCTGAGTGGCTTGACGGTGCTGCTGGGGCTGGCTGTGCCTGCACTGGCGCAGGCGGATCAGGCGCTGGCGCAGAAGAACGCCTGCATGGCCTGCCATGCGGCGGACAAGAAACTGGTAGGCCCGGCGTTCCAGGATGTGGCCAGGAAATATGCGGCCCAGGCCGATGCACAGGCCTATCTGGTCAAAAGCATCAAGGCCGGTGGTTCCGGCAAATGGGGGCCGGTGCCCATGCCAGCCCAGCCAGCACTCAGCGATGCGGACACCCAGACGCTGGCGGCCTGGATTCTCAAGGGTTCCAAATGAAACAGGCGTGTCGTGCTTTCCCGGTAAGCGCCACCAAAGATCAAAGAGAGAGCTTATGCAAAGCCAGTTGATGGGCAAGGTGCGCAAGGCACCCGAAAACTTTGTGCGGGCGGACGATGTAGGTACGGTGTTTGCCGAAGCCCGGGCAGGTCGGCGTGACTTCATTCGCGGGGCTTTCGCGGCCGCGGCGACCAGCGCTGCAGCCGTCCATGCGCAGGGTCGGCAGGCCGTGAGCGCTGAGGGAGACCCCAATATTCTGGAGCTGCCCGCACACAGCAAGGGCCTGGGTCAGCCGGTGGTCACCGACGGCTACGGCAAGCCCTCCAGGTACGAGGCCAATGTGCAGCGCCGCCAGAGCCCGGGTCTGACCCAGACCAAGCAGGCCTCGGTATCGTTTGCGCCGCTGCAGTCGCTGTTCGGCATCGTCACGCCCAGCGGTCTGCATTTCGAGCGTCACCACCAGGGCTGGTGGGACATCGACCCCTCTAGGCACAGGCTGATGATCAATGGTCTGGTGAAGAATCCCAAGGTCTTCACCATGGACGAGATCATGCGTCTGCCCTCGGTGTCGCGCTTTCATTTCATAGAATGCGGCGCCAACACCGGCATGGAGTGGGGCAATGTGGCCGTGCCCACGGTGCAGTACACACACGGCATGCTGTCGTGCAGCGAGTTCACGGGCGTTCCCCTGATTACGCTGCTGGAGATGGCCGGTGCCGATCTCAAGAAGGGCAAGTTCATTCTGGCCGAGGGGGCGGATGGCTCGTCGATGACGCGAACCATCCCCGTAGAGCTGATTACCTCGGGCGAAGTGTTGGTTGCCTACGGCCAGAACGGCGAGATGCTGCGGCCCGAGCAGGGCTATCCGCTGCGCCTGGTGGTGCCGGGCGTGCAGGGCGTGAGCTGGGTGAAATACCTGCGCCGCATCGAGGTGGGCGATATGCCTTATGCAGCCAAGGACGAGGCGATCCACTATGTGGACCTGATGCCCGACGGACAGCACCGCCAGTATTCCAGCATTCAGGAGTGCAAGAGTGTGGTCACCACGCCGTCCGGCGGCCAGATGCTGCTGGACAAGGGTTTCTACAACATCACGGGCCTGGCCTGGTCGGGGCGTGGCAAGGTCAAACGCGTGGATGTGAGCGTGGATGGCGGTCGGAACTGGCGCACGGCCCGGCTCGAAGGGCCGGTGATGGGCAAATGCCTGACGCGCTTCAATCTGGACTGGGTCTGGAATGGCGAGGAATGCATCATCCAGAGCCGCGCCATGGATGAGACCGGTTATGTGCAGCCCACCTACCAGCAACTGCGTGCCGCGCGCGGCACGCGCTCCATCTATCACAACAACTCCATCCAGTCTTGGGCGGTACGAGCCAACGGGGAGGTCGCCAATGTTCAGCTTGCGTAAACCGCTGGTGCTGCTGACGCTGCTTGCCATGGGCGTGGCCGCCGGGCCCGCTGCGGCGCAGAGCAAGTCTGCCGAAGACCGCTATCCCGGCGTGGGCCGCAATGCCACGGGCAAGGAGGTTCTGGCCTGGGATATCGATGTGCGCCCCGACTTCAAGGGGCTGCCCGCAGGCTCGGGCTCGGTGCAAAAAGGCATGGATGTGTGGGAAGCCAAATGTGCATCCTGCCATGGGGTGTTCGGCGAATCCAACGAGGTGTTCAGCCCGCTGGTCGGCGGCACCACGGCCGAGGACATCAAGACCGGACATGTGGCGCGGCTCAAGGATCCGGCCTTTCCGGGCCGCACGACCATGATGAAGGTGGCCACGGTGTCCACGCTGTGGGATTACATCAATCGTGCCATGCCCTGGAATGCGCCCAAGTCGCTGTCCACCGAAGAGGTGTATGCCGTCACGGCCTATCTGCTCAACCTCGGTGGCGTGGTGCCCGAGAGCTTCACGCTCAGCGACACGAACATTGCCGAGGTGCAGCGCAAGCTGCCCAACCGCAATGGCATGACGACTCGGCATGCTCTGTGGCCCGGCAATGAGTTCGGCAAGAGCGCCAGGCCCGATGTGCAGGCCACTGCCTGCATGAGCAACTGCGGCCCCGAGCCCAGGCTGCGCTCGGCCTTGCCCGAGCATGCCAGCAACAACCACGGCAATCTGGCTCAGCAGAACCGGCTGGTCGGTGCCCAGCGCGGCATCGAGACCGATGGCGGTGCAAGCAAGGCGGTCAAGCCTGCGGTTGACAGGAAATCGGGCAGTGCGGCACCGACGGCATTGCTGGAAAAGAACGCCTGCATGGCTTGCCACGGCATGGCGCAGAAACTCGTCGGCCCGGCCTTCAGCGAAATTGCCAGCAAGCACGGTGGCCAGCTGGACTATCTGGCAAACAAGATCAGGGTCGGAGGCTCCGGCGTCTGGGGATCAACACCCATGCCGCCCCAGCCCAATCTCAGCGATGCTGATGCCAAGGTGATTGCCCAGTGGCTGGCGGCGGGCGCCAAGCCCTGATGCAGCTTGTGTCGTGCGACTGTGAAGTGAATGAAAAGGAGACAAAGATGAAACGTAGAGACGCCCTCAGGAACAGTGCGGCCGTGCTCGGCATGCTGGTGGCCGCCGGCCTGCTGCCGCAAGCAGCGCAGGCTGCCTATAACAAGACCGCTTTCGACGCCAAGACCGTGGCCGATGTGCTCAAGGCCATGGGAGCTGCTGCGCCTGCCGAGAGCAAGGACGTGACGCTGACGGCGCCCGACATCGCCGAAAACGGGGCCGTCGTGCCCCTGGGCGCAGCGACCAGCCTGCCCAATGTGAAGCAGATGCTGGTGCTGGTGGAAAAGAACCCCAACACGCTGGTTGCGGCCTTCACCGTCAACGAGGCGCTGGAAGCCAACTTCCTGACCCGCGCCAAGCTGGGGCAGTCCTCCGATGTGTATGCCGTGGCCATCACCAATGACGGCAAGGCTTTCTATGCCAAGAAGGAAGTCAAGGTCACCCTCGGTGGCTGCGGCGGTTGATTGCAACCAATCATCTGAAAAAGGAGAAGAACATGGCTGATCCAATGCGTATTCGTGCCCAGGCTGCAGGTGACAAGACCACCGTGCGCGTGCTGATGTCCCATGAAATGGAGACCGGCCAGCGCAAGGATGCGGAAGGCAAGACCGTGCCCGCCTGGTTTATTCAGGAGGTGACGGCCGCGCACAACGGCAAGCAGGTGCTGCAGGCTGAGTGGGGGCCTGCGGTTTCCAAGAACCCGTTTCTGCAGTTCGTGGTCAAGGGTGCCAAGGCTGGCGACAAGATCTCGGTGAGCTGGAAGGACAACAAGGGCGAGACCCGCACCGATGAAGCGACCGTGAGCTGAGCACGGCAGAGACAGCGGCTGGCCGTCGGCCAGCCTTCACCCCAGTCCAGAATCAATCAAAAAACAAAGAGGTGCCCCATGAGACATTCCTCCCCGGGCCAGGCGGCTGCCGTCGTGCTGGCCTTGTGCATGGCCGCGCCGGTGCTGGCGCAAAAGTCCACAGCCGACGGCATTGCCGAGTACCGCGAGATGCTGCAGGACGGCAACCCTGCCGAGCTGTTCGAGATGAAGGGCGAGGAGCTGTGGAAGCAAAAGCGCGGCCCCCGCAAGGCGTCCATGGAGCAGTGCGATCTGGGCAAGGGGGCGGGCGTGGTCAAGGGCGCATTTGTGGAGCTGCCGCGCTATTTTGCCGACACGGGCAAGGTGCAGGATCTGGAGTCGCGCCTGCTGACCTGCATGGAAAGGCTGCAGGGGCTGGACGCGCAAAAGATTGCGGCAACACCGTTCGGCAAGGACGAGCAAAAGAACATGGAAGGGCTGGTGGCCTGGATTTCATCGCAGTCCAAAGGCATGAAGTTCAACCTGCCCCAGGGCCATGCGCAGGAAAGGCAGATGTACGAGGCAGGCAAGCGCATGTTCTATATGCGCGGCGGCCCGCATGATTTTGCCTGTGCCTCCTGCCATGGTGCGGATGGCAAGCGAATCCGCATGCAGGATCTGCCCAATCTGACCAGGAACCCCGGGGCTGCGGAAGGCTTTGGCGCATGGCCCGCCTACCGGGTCTCATCGGGCGAGCTTTGGAGCATGCAGCGCCGCCTCAACGACTGCTTCCGTCAGCAGCGCTTTCCCTATCCCGGTTACGCCAGCGACGTGACGGTGGCGCTGGGTGTGTTCATGGGCGTCAACGGCAAGGGCGGGACGTCGACCGCACCGGCCATCAAGCGATAAGGAGGCCCTATGCGCAAGCAAAAACACATGCCGTACCTGGCCGTAGCCGCATCGTTGCTGGTGCTGGGCTGTGCCTCCGTCGACGGGGCTGCGGACATCGATGCCTTGACGACCAAGATGGTGCAGACCTCTTTTCGCGATCAGGGCATCGCCAAGGTCGATCGCCTGCAGCAGGACGAATCGAATGCGGCCTGCAGTGCTGCCGATGCATCCGGCAAGCCGCTTGCGCCTGAGCGTGCGCAAGCCATCGAAGCTGCCAATCTCAAGACCGTCAAATGGCCTCAGGATGGCAAGCTGCTCGGCGACTGGAAGGAGGGTGAAAAAATCGCCCAGAACGGTCGTGGCATGACCTGGAGCGACAAGGCAGGCAGCGCCAATGGCGGCAATTGCTACAACTGCCACCAGATCAGCAAGGAAGAAATCTCCTTTGGCACGCTGGGCCCCAGTCTCTACAACTATGGAAAGATTCGCGGCATCAAGGATCCGGGTAGCCCCGAATCCAGAGCCATCGTCGAGTACACCTGGGGCAAGATCTGGAACGCCAAGGCCTACAACGCCTGCTCGGGCATGCCCCGCTTCGGTCACTCCGGCATCCTCACCGAAGCGCAGACACGAGATCTTGTCGCCTTGCTTGTCGATCCTGCCTCTCCCGTCAA
Organism: Comamonas sp. F1-6; assembly: GCF_039581415.1. NCBI lineage: Bacteria > Pseudomonadati > Pseudomonadota > Betaproteobacteria > Burkholderiales > Comamonadaceae > Comamonas > Comamonas sp. F1-6. The sequence continues at coordinate 102,815 of NZ_JBCPWN010000014.1, read as the reverse complement.
CAAATAGCCTTCTTCAAGCGGCGCTGCTGCTTGCCCGTCTCGCAGTGCTGAGCCATCCGGCAGGGGGACGAGACCGGGCGGCGCAGCATTGCGGACATGGCTTGTGCCAGTTTGGATAGCGCGGAGCGTCCTGTCGACGGAAATGCCCGCGCTTGTCCCTGGTTGGCACAAGTACCAACGGATATCACCATGAGTCTTTCCAAACGCGAATTTCTGCAAGTGCTGGCGGCAGCCAGTGTCTCGGGCATGGGATTGCAGCGCTATGCCTACGCCGATCAGTCGCTGGCCGACAAGGCCTTGTATGAGGTGGCACCGTTCGGCAATGTGTCCCTGTTGCATATGACGGACTGCCATGCTCAGCTCAACCCGATTCACTTCCGCGAGCCCAGTGTCAATCTTGGTATCGCTGCGATGAAGAACCAGCGCCCGCATCTGGTGGGCGAGCATCTGCTGCGCTCCGTGGGCATCAAGCCAGGCTCGGCGTCGGCCCATGCCTTCAGCTATCTGGACTTCGAGGCGGCGGCCAGGCGCTACGGCAAGGTGGGCGGGTTTGCCCATCTGTCCACGCTGGTCAAGCGCATGCGCGCCTCGCGTCCTGGCGCACTGCTGCTGGACGGCGGCGATACCTGGCAGGGCTCTGCCACTTCGCTCTGGACCAATGCCCAGGACATGGTGGATGCCTGCAAGCTGCTGGGCGTGGACGTGATGACTGGCCATTGGGAATTCACCTACGGCATGCAGCGCGTGCAGGAGATCATCGACAAGGATTTCGGCACGCAGCTCGACTTTGTGGCACAAAACGTCAAGACCGCCGATTTCGGCGATCCGGTGTTCAAGCCCTATGTGATCCGTGAGATCAACGGCATGCTCGTGGCCATCATCGGCCAGGCCTTTCCGTACACGCCGATCGCCAACCCGCGCTACATGGTGGCGGACTGGAGCTTCGGCATCCAGGACGACAATCTGCAGAAGATGGTGGACGAGGTTCGCACCAAGGGCGCCAAGGTGGTGGTCGTGCTCTCGCACAACGGCATGGACGTGGACCTCAAGATGGCCAGCCGCGTGCGCGGCATAGACGCCATCCTGGGCGGCCACACGCATGACGGCATGCCTGTGCCCACGCTGGTGCAGAACGCGGGCGGCAAGACCATAGTCACCAACGCGGGCTCGAACGGCAAGTTTCTCGGTGTGCTGGACTTCGATGTGAGGGACGGCAAGGTGCGCGGCTTCCAGTACCGACTGCTGCCGGTGTTCGCCAACATCCTGCCGGCCGATGCCCAGATGCAGGCGCTGATCACCCGAGTGCGTGCGCCCTATGAAAGCCGGCTGGGCGAAGTGCTGGCGCGCACCGACGGCACGCTGTACCGCCGTGGCAACTTCAACGGCACGGGCGACCAGTTGCTGCTGGACGCCATGATGGAGGTGCAGAATGCGCCGATTGCCTTCTCGCCGGGCTTTCGCTGGGGGACATCGTTGCTGGCCGGGCAGGACATCACGCGCGAATGGCTGATGGACATGACGGCCACCACCTATTCCTATGCCACGGTGACCGAGATGACGGGGGCCACGATCAAGACCGTGCTCGAAGACGTGGCCGACAATCTCTTCAACCCCGACCCCTACTACCAGCAGGGCGGCGACATGGTGCGCGTGGGCGGTCTGCAATACCAGTGCGACCCGGCGGCTGGCGCGGGCCAGCGCATCAGCGACATGCGCCTGAACGGTCAGCTGCTGGAAGCGGACAAGAAATACAAGGTGGCCGGCTGGGCGCCGGTGGCCGAGGAAGCCAGGACGGCCGGCAACAAGCCGATCTGGGAGCTGGTCGAGCCCTGGCTCAAGGACCGCAAGACGCTCGGGCCGCGCCGGCTTGACGAGCCAAGACTGATCAATGTCGGCGGCAATCAGGGGCTGGCCAAGGCCTGATGAAAGCTGATTGGAAAGCCGATTAAGACAGTGTTATTGCGCGGGCTGGGGTATATGCCATTGCCTTGAAGCCGGGCCGCGCCGTCCAATGCCCGCATGAGTCCTGCCGAGTTTGATTCCCTGACGGCCACCGTTCTGGTGGCCATTTTGTTGCTGGCCGCTGTGCTGGGCTTTGTGATGCGCGAGACCCGCTTTTGCACCGTGGGCGCGATCAGCGATGTGGTGTATTTGCAGGACTGGGGACGGGCGCGCCAGTGGTGCATGGCCATCGCCGTGAGCATGCTGGGCTTCACGGCGCTGGCGCTGTGGGGTCAGTTGCAGGTGGGCGATGCCCTTTATGCCAGCCGCCGCTTGCTGTGGCTGTCGGCCCTGGCGGGAGGGCTGTTGTTTGGCGGCGGCATGGTGCTGGCATCGGGTTGCGGGGCCAGGAATCTGACCCGGCTGGGCAGCGGCAGTCTCAAGGCGCTGGTGGTGCTGCTGGTCATGGGCGTGGCCGCCTTTGCCACGCTCAAGGGCATTACCGCCGTGGCGCGGGTGCGCTGGCTGGACAGCGTGCATCTTGAATTCCCGGCCCCGACCCTGCTGCCCGAATGGCTGGCCGGCCATATGGCCTGGCCCTTGACGCCATTGCGCGGCGTGCTGGGCCTGGGCCTGGGGGGCTTGCTGCTGTTGCTGGCCTTCGATCCCCGGCCCGGCGCCGAGCGCAGCCGGATCGTGCTGCTGGGCGGGCTGTTGGTCGGCCTGTGCGTGACGGCGGCCTGGTGGCTAGGCGGCCATCTGGCGCTGGTGGCCGAACACCCCGAGACGCTGGAGCAGGTCTATGCCGCGACCTATAGCGGTCGCATCGAGGCCTTCAGCTTTGTCACACCGGTAGCGCACACGCTGGACTGGCTGATGTTCTTCAGCGACCGCAACAAGGTGCTGACCTGGGGCATTGCCTCGGTCGCGGGCGTGGTTCTGGGCAGCTTTGTCCATGCGCTGTGGCGCAGGGACTTTCAGTGGCAGGGCTTTGCCGACCGTGGCGATCTGGCCCGCCATCTTCTGGGAGGGCTGATGATGGGCGTGGGCGGCGTGACGGCCATGGGCTGCACCGTGGGCCAGGGCATCAGTGCGATTTCCATGCTCAGCCTGGGCAGCTTTGTGGCGCTGGCCGGCATTGTGCTGGGGGCGGTGCTGATGCTGCGCCATCTGGCACAGACGGCATGAAGCACGGCAATTTCAATAGCTGCTTGCGCTTTCTGACAAACAGAATCAGCATGAAAACATGCTGAAAATGAGGGAAGGAGCGCAGTAGGTGCTCCTTTTTTTTATGGGCCGCAGCGTTTCAGAGCTTGCGCAGGCGCGCGGCTGCCTCGATCAGGGTTTCGTCCTTCTTGGCAAAACAGAAGCGCACCACGCGCTGATCGAAGCCGTCGCCGTAGAAGGCCGACAGCGGAATCGCTGCCACACCGATTTCCCGGACCAGCCACTGGCAGAACTCGGCCTCGTTGAGATCCGAGACCGAGGAGATGTCGGCACAGAGGAAATACGTACCGGCCGTGGGCAGCAGCTTCAGGCGCGAGCCCTGCAGGCCACCGAGGAATAGATCGCGCTTGGCCTGGTAGAAGGCCGAAAGCTCCATATAGGGCGCAGGGTCCTGCATGTACTGCGCAAGGCCCGCCTGCATGGGCGTGTTCACGGTGAACACATTGAACTGGTGCACCTTGCGGAATTCGGCGGTGAGGGCGGCGGGCGCGGCCACGGTGCCGACCTTCCAGCCCGTGACATGGTAGGTCTTGCCAAAGCTGGAGACGATGAAGGCGCGCTCGGCCAGGCCCGGGTAGCGGGCGCTGCTCAGATGCTCGGCACCGTCGAAGACCATGTGCTCGTAGACCTCGTCGCTGATCAGCAGCACATTGGTGGGCGCCAGCAGGGCTTCGAGCTGGCGCATTTCCGCATCGGTCCAGATGGTGGCGCTGGGGTTGTGCGGGCTGTTGATGATCAGCAGGCGCGTGCGCGGCGTGATGGCGGCCGCGATCCTGGCAAAGTCGGGGCGGAAGCTGCCGGGCGTCAGCGGCACTCGCACGGCCACGCCGCCGGCCATCTCGATATTGGGCACATAGCTGTCGTAGCAGGGGTCGAGCACGATGACTTCGTCGCCTGCATGCACGGTGGCCAGGATGGCTGTGAGAATGGCTTGGGTGGCACCGGCGGTAATGGTGATTTCGCTGCCCGCGTCATAGCGGCGGCCGTGCAGTGTTTCGATCTTAGCAGCCACGGCCTCGCGCAGCGCGGGCCAGCCCGCCATGGGCGGGTACTGGTTGTGACCGGCGCGCATGGCATCGTTGACAGCGTCGAGCAACCTGGGGTCGCAGCCGAAGTCAGGGAAGCCCTGGCCCAGATTGACGGCCTGATGCTCGGCGGCCAGCGCCGACATGACGGTGAAAATGGTGGTGCCCACATTGGGCAGCTTGCTGGGGAAGTTGGGAGTCACGATGGTCTTGCAATGCGTGGGCCGGGCACGCAGGCACCAGCCCTTGAGGCGGGCCGGATCAGAGCCCGAAGTCGTCCACGCTGCCGTTCATGGCGCGCATGATGAGGTCTCGCGAGAGTCGGTCGCTGAGCAGCTCGGCAAACCTGTAGACGAAGTTGCGCAAGTATGCGCCGCGCTTGATGGCCACACGGGCCACGCTGGTGCCGAACAGATGGCCGACGGGGCGTACCACCAGGTCATTGACGGGGTCGTCGCGCATGGCCATCTCGGCCACGATGCCAATGCCCAGGCCCAGACGCACATAGGTCTTGATCACGTCGGCATCGATGGCTTCCAGCACGATGTGCGGGTGCAGGCGGCGCATCTCAAAGGCCTGGTCGATCTTGCCGCGTCCGGTAAACGACGGGTGGTAGGTGATCAGGGCCTCCTGGGCGATGTCCTCCAGCGTGATGCGCTCTTTCTGCGCCAGCGGGTGGCCCGTGGGGATGACCAGCACGTGCTGCCATTCGTAGCAGGGCAGGGTCACCAGATCGGGATAGTCGGCCAGCGATTCGGTGGCCATGCCGATCTCGGCGACTTCGTCGATCACCATGCGTGCGACTTCGGCAGGAGTGGCCTGGTGCAGGCTGATGGTGACCTTGGGATAGAGCTCGCGCAGGCGTGCCACGGCGGGCGGCAGCACATAGCGGGCCTGGGTGTGGGTGGTGGCGATGCTCAGCGTGCCGCTGTCCTGGGCGCTGTATTGCTCGCCGATGCGCTTGAGATTGCCCACCTCGCGCATGATCAGCTCTATGCTCTTGAGGACTTCCTGTCCCGGCTCGGTGATGCGCTTGAGACGCTTGCCGTGGCGCGCAAAGATATCGATGCCCAGCTCTTCCTCAAGCTCGATGATGGCTTTGGAGACTCCGGGCTGGGAGGTGTGCAGGGCCTTGGCCGCCTCGGTGAGGTTGAGATTGCGGCGGGCGGCTTCCTGAACGAAGCGGAATTGATGCAGGTTCATGACGGCATGGACTAAGAACTTGCATCATTATGCTTCAAATATCTAAAGAAGCTATTTTTTATTTGAAATCTGTATGTTTGAGCGCTTCGGTGTCGGCTGCCGCCTCTATCGCCAACTGCGCCAGCAGGGACGTGACGCGAGGATTCTCACCCGCCGCGGTCTGCAGATCGAACCGACAGCCGGGATGCTGTCGGCGCAATTCGTCCAGCAGGCGCGGAATGTCTTCTCGTGCATGTTTGCCGGTACCGAGAAACAGCGGCAGCACGATCAGATGTTTGACACCTTGCGCAATCAGGGTCTGCGTGGCTGCAGGCAGATCCGGTGCGCAGGCATCCAGATAGGCGCAGATGCAGGGCAGGTCGGGGCGCATTGCCTCTACCAGCTGATGCACGGCCTCTATGGGCTGACGCCAGAGAGCGTCTCTGGAGCCATGGGCCAGCAGGATCAGACCGGTTTGATCTGGAGAAGGGCGTTGCTCGTCGTTCATGGCCTAGCGCCTCAGTACCAGCCAGCCAAAGGCCGAGAGCGATAGCGCGGTGTAGAGCAGGCCCGGCGCCGCGGCGGCCAGCCAGGGCCACCAGGACTGCAGGGTGCCGATATAGCCGAACACGTTGTTGAGCAGGAAGAAGCTGATGCCGGCCATCACCCCGCCAAACACATAGGCCGTGATACCGCCCGAGCGGAAATGCAGATAGGCAAAAGGCAGGGCGAGAACCACCATCACCAGGCAGCTCAGCGGGTAGAAGACCTTGCGCCAGAACTCGATTTCGTACTTCTGCGCCGCCTGGCCGTTGTCCTGCAGGTGGCGTACGAACTGGAACAGTGCAATCGTGGTCATGCGATCGGGCTTGAGCAGCGCGCCCGAGACCATGGCCGCAGTGACCTTGGTTGGCCAGTTCATGCTGGCTTCGCTGATTCGGCTGAGCTTGGTGACATCGCCCTCTTGAGCGACCTTGCTGCCCTGCACACCATTCAAGGTCCACAGCTCCTTGTCTTCATCGACCTGGGCAGATTGAGCGTTGATCTGCGCAGCGATGCGGCCCTTGCTGTCGAATTCAAAAATGCGCACGTTGACGAAATCTCCAGGGGCCTTGACGGCACCGACGTTGATAGCGACGGAGTGATCGCCTTGCTTTTCCTTGAGCCAGGCGCCTGTCGCGCCCCGGGAGATCTGCCCCTTGGCGACCACGCGCAATTTCTGGCTGAAGTTGTCGGCAGCAGGCGCAATATAGTCACCGACCAGCACGGTGAGAACTACAAAGCTCATACCCAGTACCAGCAGCGTGCGCAGCGCCAGCCAGGGCCCCATGCCGCTGGTGCGCATGATGGTGAATTCCGAGCTCTGGGCGAACTTTGCCATCACGAAGATGGCGCCGATCAGCACGGCAATCGGCATCAGCTCGTAGAGGTGGCCCGGAATGGACAGAGTCACGAGCAGCAGCGCGCGCGTGGCGGTGTAGCCTGCATTGCCGCTACCCACCCAGCGCATCTCATCGACCAGATCAAAAAAGAAGAACAGCGCCAGAAAGGCCAGCGAGACGTACAGAACGGCCTGTATGACTTCGCGATAGATCAGGTTGCGCAGAACTTTCATCGTGCGCTCTCCTGACGCTTGCCCGAGCGCCGCAGCAGGTCACGCGGTGACCAGCGGAAGTGGCGCGCCAGCAGTACCAGCACGCTGACGATCAGGATGCTTCCATGCAGCAGGCCCAGAATGCCCCACATGCCTATCTTGTTGGCGCTGACCCAGCTCTCGCCCAGGGTCATGAGGTTGTAGTAAACGATAAATGCGAAGAGGGCGATCATCAGGCTGCTGCTATTGCCCGCACGCGGGTTCACGCTGGAGATGGCCAGGCCCAGAATGACAAAATTCAGCGCGGCAAAGGGCAGGCCCAGGCGCCATGCCAGCACGGAGCGGGCGATCGGCTCGTCCTTGCCGATCAAGTCCTTGGTGGGCATGCTGCGCGCCGCCATCTCCTCGATGGTGACGGGGTTGTCGTTGTCGACCTGCACGCCGTATTCCTTGAATTCGGTGATGCGCACCGAGCCGTCGTCGCTGCGCGTCTCCATGCGCTGGCCGTCCTCCAGGATCACCATGCGCTGGCCCTTGATGACGGCCAGATGCGCGCCCTTGGCGGAGGTCACGGACTCCTTGCCGGGGTCGCGCGAGACCACGAAGACATTGCTGGCCGCCATGTCAGAAGGGGAATCCTTGTCGACGAAGAACACGCGTGTGCCGCCCGCCGATTCCTGGAACTCGCCGGGTGCGATGCGATCCAAGTCGCTGCGCTGCTGGAACTGGGTCTTGATCTGCTCGATTTGCTGATAGGACCAGGGCAGCACGCCGAGGGCCAGCACGGCGGTGATGAGAATCACTGGCCAGGCAAAGCGCAGCAAGGGCTTGAGCAGACTGGCCAGGCCCTGGCCGGCGGCAAACCAGATGACCATCTCGCTGTCGCGGTACATGCGGGAAAGAGATCCCACAATGGCGACAAACAGGCTCAGGCCCAGAATGGTCGGGAGTTGCCCGAGCACGGTGAAACCCATGACCAGCATCACGTCGGAAGGGCTGACACTGCCCTTGTAAGCCTGACCGAGGGTGCGGATCAGCATCATGGTCATCACCACAGTGATCAGAACCACGGCCGTCGCACCAAAGCTGCGGGCCAGCTCTTTGCGTATGGATGAATCGAATAACATTGGCTAAAAGGAAAACACCGATTATGAACTTTGAACTGAAGGCTCTGACCGCTGCCGCCGCAGCGCGTGAAAAATGTGATCTGCTGTTGGTGCTGGTTTCTGAACAGGCAGCATCGGGCACATTCGGCAGCGACGCCATCGGAGCCATGGTGGCTCATGCGGTGAAGCAGGGTGATTTTGCCCTGTCTTGCGGCAAGCAATTGCCTTTGTACCAAGTGCCCGCCATTGCCGCACGCCGTGTGGTGCTGCTGGGCGCGGGAGCTGGTACTCCCAAGGACGTGCGCAATGCCTTGGCCGGCTGCGGCGCGGTGCTCAAGACCGAAGGCATTGCCAAGGCCGTTGTGAGCTTTGCCTTTGATGCCGATGCCCAGGCTGTAGCGGCTGCCGTACAGGCGGTTGCCGATGCGACCTACCTCTATACCCACACCAAATCCCAGGCCAAGCCCATTGCGCTGACCAAGCTCGTGCTGGGCGTATCGTCCAAGACGGCTGCTGTTACCGCTGCTTTCAATACCGCAGTGGCGCAGCAGGAGGGCGTGGCCATGGCCCGCGAATGGGCCAACCGCCCGGCCAACCATGCAACGCCCACCTTGCTGGCCAACGCTGCCAAGAGCATTGCCAAGGCAGCACGCATGAGCTGCAAGATTCACGGCCCTGCCGATGTGGCCAAGCTGGGCATGGGCGCTTTCATGGCGGTGGCCCAGGGCTCGCGCGAACCCCTGCGCTTCATCGAATTGCACTACAACGGTGCGGCCAAGAGCGTGGCTCCCATCGTGCTGGTGGGCAAGGGCATCACTTTTGACACCGGCGGCATATCGCTCAAGCCTGCAGCCGAGATGGACGAGATGAAGTTCGACATGGGCGGTGCTGCCAGCGTGCTGGGCGTGTTCCAGGCGCTGGCCAGGCTGCAGCCGGCTATCAATGTCGTGGGCCTGATCCCTGCATGCGAGAACATGCCCGACGGTGCAGCCGTCAAGCCCGGCGATGTGGTGACCAGCATGAGCGGCCAGACCATCGAAATCCTCAACACGGACGCAGAAGGCCGCCTGGTGCTGTGCGATGTGCTGCATTACGCAGCGCGCTTCAAGCCTTCTGCGCTGGTCGATATGGCCACGCTGACTGGCGCTTGCGTGATCGCTCTGGGCGGTTTGCGCAGCGGCCTGTTTTCGACCAGTGACGAGTTGGCAGCCGCGTTGCAGACCGCTGGCGATGTGGCGCTCGATCCTTGCTGGCGCATGCCTCTGGACGAGGAGTACGCCGATGGCCTCAAGAGCAATTTTGCGGACATGGGCAATGTGGCAGGGCGCGCCGCAGGTGCGGTGACGGCCGCCAAGTTCCTGCAGAAATTTGTGGGCGATATTCCCTGGGCACATCTGGATATCGCCGGTACTGCCTGGAAGAGCGGTGCTGCCAAGGGAGCTACGGGTCGCCCCGTAGGCCTGCTGGTGCAATATCTGCTGGGTCAGGAAGGCCGGGTTGCCGCTGCAGCAGCGACTGCTGCCAGGACCCCGGTGGCTCGCAAGAGTGCTGCCAAACCTGCGGCTTCGCGCCGTACGCGTGTGACTGCCAAGGCTTCGGCTTAAGAAAAGTCGGCAGATGCGGCCTGGTTTCAGGCCGCATCTGCCGCCAAGAGTTGTGACAGAAATTGCCTTTCATTTCAATGCGCCAGACAAGCTGGGCTATGTGTGCCGATTCGCACGCAAGGCTCTGCGTCATGGTGCGCGCATCGTGGTTCTGGGGGATGGAGCTGCGCTGAGCCGGCTTTCGCCCCGTTTGTGGAGCGTGTCGGCCACGGATTTTCTCGCGCATGCTTGCGAGTCGGATGGAGCGCAGATGCTTGCTGCTTCTCCCGTCATCCTGGCCGAACACCTGCAGGACTTGCCTCATTACGATGTGCTGGTCAATCTCACGCCGCAGGTGCCATCGGGGTTTGAGCGCTTCGCGCGCGTGGTGGAAATCGTTTCTTCCGGCGATGAGATGGATCGCCAGGATGCGCGTGCCCGCTGGCGCGACTATGCAGCGCGTGGTTTTTCCATTGTCCGGCACGATCTGAATCTCAAGGGCTAGGTCATGAACTCCTCATCCAAAGTTCCGCCACGCTTCGTCCCCACCCTGACCGAGGTGGTTCAGCCCGAAGCTGCCGCGCTCGAAGACACTGCGGACAGCGCTCAGTCGGCGTCGCCGGAGCAGTCTCACGGAGCTGTGCAGCAGGTGCTAGGCCCGCGGACGCTGGGAGACAGCGTTGTCCCTCTGGCGAGGCCGTCGTTTCACACCTCATGGCTGGCGGATGGTCTCTACGGCCGTGGCCGGCCTGCAGGTATTCCGCATCAGTTGCCCCCTTTGCCGGAATCCTTGCCGCCGCAGCAGTCATTTGCGCAGAGCATGGCTGGGCAGGTGGAGCCTGAGACTGAGTTGGTAACTGCCGAACTCGTGGAGGCATTTCCGCTTGCAGACCAGGCGGAGCAGCCATCCGTTACGGACGCTGGCCAACCCCAGGATGAAGAACTTCAACCCGGGCCTGAGGTACTCGATGAGGAAGCTGCCGAGCCACTCGTCCAAGCACAAGATGTGGAGCAGGCTGTTGAACCCGCCCCGGTCTTTGGGGCAGTCGGCCTGCAGCAGGCACTGGATGAGCACGGTGCCGTGGTGGCCGAAGAATATCTGGTCCACCGGCTCATGCAACGAGTGGACCTTGTGCTGGAGCACAAGCTCAAGGAAGCAATAGCTCAGGTTGTGGAAGCACAGACCCGATCCATGGTGCTTCGTCTTCGTGAAGAAGTGGAGACCGTGGTGCGTCAATCGGTCTACGAAGCCGTGGAGGCCGAGCTGGCGCAGCAAGCCCAAGCCCGGCAGTAGTCGGCCGAGCTCTCGCGGTTAGCGGTTAGCGGTTCAAACGCAGTGGGCCGCTGAAAACTTCAGGATTCAGAATGTTGCTGGGCTGGCCGTCGGCAAAGTTCACAACGTTCTCAAATGCAGCACGGAAATACAGCTCATAGCTGTCCTGCTCCACGTAGCCGATATGGGGCGTGCAGATGCAGTTCTCCAGTCTGAGCAGGGCATGGCCTTGCAAGATTGGCTCGCTCTCGAATACATCGATCGCTGCCAGGCCCGGGCGGCCACGGTTCAAGGCACAGAGCAATGCTTCGGGCTCCACCAGTTCGGCGCGCGAGGTATTGACGAACAAGGCTGTCGGTTTCATCCGTGCCAGATCCTGTGCAGTCACAATGCCGCGCGTCGCATCGTGCAGGCGCAGATGCAGCGACAGAACATCGCATTGCTCGAAAAAGACTTCCTTGGACGGGGCGCTCAGATAACCATCGGCCTCGGCCTTGCGGCGCGAGGTTTCGCTGCCCCAGACACAGACCTGCATGCCAAAGGCCTTGCCATAGCCCGCCACCAGTTGCCCGATGCGGCCGTAGCCCCAGATACCCAGCATGCGCCCGCGCAGCACGCTGCCCAGTCCGAAGTTGGGCGGCATGGAGGCCGCCTTGAGACCGGACTGCTGCCATGCACCATGTTTGAGATTGGAGATGTACTGCGGTAGACGGCGCATGGCCGACATGATCAGAGACCAGGTCAGCTCTGCCGGCGCAATGGGAGAGCCCACGCCCTCTGCAATCGCCACGCCACGTTCGGTGCAAGCCTGCACATCGATATGGGCGCCAGCCTTGCCCGTCTGGGCAATCAGCTTGAGCCGGGGCAGTTTATCGAGCAACTGGCGCGAGATCTGGGTGCGTTCGCGAATCAGGACGATGACATCCGCGTCGCGCAGTCGAACCGAGAGCTGACCCACGCCCTTGATGGTGTTGGTATAGACCTTTGCGTTGAAGGCATCGAGCAGCTTGGCGCAATCGAGCTTGCGAACCGCGTCTTGGTAATCGTCCAGGATAACGATGTTCACCACTGGAATCCTTAAATAAGTGGCTGAGTTTATTGAATGAAATTCAATGCGATCAAAGGCTTAGGATTGCTTCTGTGAAAACTTACGCCAAATCGACGCCACCAGATTCCCTACGCGCACCCTACACACTCCAGAGCTTAGCGTAGGTTTGGCGCAGGTTTTGAAAGCTACGCTGGCCCAAGGAGGTTGCATCTATCTTGATGCCCATGCCGCAAAAGCTCTGTCCGCTGGGAATGCTATTGTGATCCAAGGTTGTCCAGGGTTGCGACTGGAGGCTGTTGCGTCAGCTAAAAGTTGGGTTTATAGGTATAAGTCCCTGGTAGACGGGCGTATGAGACAGGTCAGGTTCGGGACTTGGCCGAGTACCTGTTTCACCGATGCATCCAGGCCCCTCCAGAGGATGTGAGGGGCGCTATTTCGGGTTATGTGATTCCCGGTGCGGCTGGCATCTATAACTGCCACAAATATGACGCCGAGAAGCAGCAATGGTTGTAGCCAGTCTGGCACTGGGGCTCGAGGCCGTTGTTCAAGCAGATGCTGTGTGACTGCGGAGAGGCTTTTTGGGCGCCGGTGTGCTCCGGCGACTGCAATCGGGACAAAGAGTGCTTGTTCGCCCAGTCGTCAAGATCGCTAACCAGCCAGCGTCCCGCGCTGATTTGCCGAGGCTGAGGCAGGTCGTCTTGCCGTACAAGGCGCTCAAAGGTCTTCCCGGACAGGCCCGGCAGTTGGGCAGCGACTTCTTTGGCGATGATTTGGGGAGCGAATGCCTCGGAGGTACATCCTTGATTCAGTCATGAAAAGCCCGCTCAAAGGTGGGGCCGAGGCGAGTGCTGCGGGTGGGGTGATCGCGAGTTGCTGCTTCTTGACGGACTCGTGACGAACCAGGGAAACCGATGTGTTTTGGAGGAGATTTGCAGGGTTCTCGGCACAATTGTTAACATTCGGGTGTTTATCAGTCCACTTATCAAATGGACTCCACCTTCTGAGTCTCAGAGCATGGGTCACCACAATTGCGTTGCCGCGTGAATGAGCTTTTCTGATCCGCCAATTCATGCCTAGCAATTTGCAGCTGTACTTGTTGGTCGCGCCGGTATGCATAACGGCACTGGGCGCACTCATGGCTTTTTGCTGGCTTGCACAGCGCCGCTCCGTGTTTCTGCTCTCGACGGCTTGTGGGTTGACACTTACGGGGCTTGCCTTGGGTTGGCAATGCTTGACACCTCACGGACAACTGGTTCGGTGGGCTGTTTACACCGGGCCCATTTATCTGCTTGGTGCCTGGCTCTGTACCTGGGGCGTTGCTCAAAAGTTTTCCGTCTCCTCATATCCCAAGATCTCGGCCCTGGTATCGATCATCGTGGTTGCTGCTCTTTACGAGTACAGCATCGTGCAGGACAACATTGCTGCACGTGTGCTCTGGCTGAACACAGGGCTTGGCGTCATTCACTTCATACCGTTTCCTGCCATCGCGCTAAAAAAAGTCAGACGTGACGGGCTGGAGAAGCTGCTTTACCGGTCCTACGGGGCCTTTGCGATCTATACAGTGCTCAGGCCCATCATGGTGCTGTTTCTTGGATTCACTGAGCTCCAGGACATGCTCAGCTCCATTTACTGGTTGGTCACCATGCTGGGCTCGCTATTGTTCAGCCTGGTGTTCTCGGGCCTCATGCTCATCGTTTCGATGAGGGATGCAATGGCCACACTCAGAGACGAACGCAATCACGACATGCTGACTGGCGTGTTGAATCGTCGCGGCTTCTGGGAGTTTGCAGACCCGCTGGCCCGGGATCGAAAAGCGCAGCCGCTTTCCATCGTGGTGGCGGATCTGGATCACTTCAAGCGGGTCAACGACAACTGGGGGCACGAGTATGGCGACGGAGTACTCAAGGCCGTCGCGGAAGTCATACAGGCAAGTGTCCGTGGTACCGACCTGGTGGCTCGCTTTGGAGGCGAAGAATTTGTGCTGTTGTTGACCCATGCCGACATTGAGACTGCACAACGTGTGGCGCAGCGTATTCGTGCCGGAGCGGTCGAGATCATTGCGCCATTGCCCGATGGTCAGCGCGTGACCTTGAGCATGGGTATCGTTGTCAGCCCATTCGGCAGCGATCTGCGCGAAGCCGTAATGAGGGCTGACCAGCAACTCTACAAGGCCAAGGAGCTTGGGCGCGATCAGGTCGTCGTGCATGGACCCGGGGACGTCGCGGCAGCGGCGTGAGATACAGGATGCACTCAGCTCTTCTTGCTGAAGAGTGACGGCCGCTCGGCGGATTGCGCTGCGTCACGCATAAATGGTGGCACGGACAGTACAAGCAAAAGAGCGGCCAGCGGAACCACGCAGATGAAGCCGATATGCTTGAAGCCCAGCGCACCGGTAATGCCGCCCAGCACAAACATCAAGATCAGCCCTGCGGACACCTTCATACGGCGCCAGCCATGCCTAACCAGGGGTGATAGTTGCAGGTCGGCGTTGGCGTGGCGCTTCCAGAAGAACATCTTGCCCAGTTCCATGCCCAGATCCGTGAAATTGCCGGTCATGTGCGTGGTGCGAGTGCTGCCGCCGGATGTCTTGGAACCCACGGCATTCTGCAGACCCATCATGAAGGACAGCAGCAGCACGGTCAGCGGCACTGCGAAGGGCGTATTCCATGTCAAGGTGACTGTGCCCATCAGGCCGAAGGCAATCAGCATGACGGCCTCCAGCATCAGCGGCAGGGCATAGACGCTGTACAGATGGCGTTTGCGCCCCCAGTTCACCAGCAACGCGCAGACGGCCGCGCCCGTTGTAAAGGCGATGATGGCACCAAGCGCATTCAGCAGCAGCTTGGCGTTCTCAAGCACCAGGCCGTCAGCCAGTTGAGAGGCAAAGCCCGTCATGTGCGAGGTATACATCCGCAGCACAAGAAAGCCGCCAGCGTTGACCGCGCCCGCGTTAAAGGCCAGCAGCAGACCCAGGGCGATATTGGTGGACGGTGTGCGATGCCGGTTGGTGAGATGGCGAAGTCTGCGCATCAAGGATTCCACTGACAAAAGTGCACCCATGACGGGGTGCATCAATGCTGACAAATTGGTTTGTCAGCGACCATGCAGGAGTCATTGTGGGCCAACTTGGATACGTGAGCTGCCTGGTGCGGATGGCATTGGCCAGCGAATTCACCGGCTTACGTCAGCAATGCCATGGGGTGGTCTGCCGGTATGGTGTGTTCAAAGCTGATGTCTGGGTAGCTGCGGCCTTCCACATGAACGCGGTCTCGGCCAGCATTTTTGGCGCTATACAGCAACTGGTCGGCTTGCCTCAGTGCACCTTCAAGCTGGTCGGCATTGCTGATTGAAGTGATGCCAAAGCTCAGCGTCAGGGCTGGCCCTTTCGGCAATAGCTCCTGGTCATTTCTCAACTCCAGGCCAATGCGCTTGGCGACTTGCTCGGCACCTAGCAAATCGATCTTTGTCAGCAGAACCATAAACTCTTCACCGCCGAAGCGTGCAACCAGATCGTTGCTGCGCACATTGTGCTGCATCGCTTTGGCGACAAGCTGCAAGACCGCGTCACCTTTGTCGTGCCCCCAGTTGTCGTTGATGCGTTTGAAATGATCAATATCGCTGGCCAGAAGCGCCATGGGATACAGGCGCTGGTCGGCCAGGCGATGCTGTGCGGCTTCACTGAATGCGCGGCGATTCAGTATCTGGGTCAAAGCATCCAGGTCGCGTTCAGTGCGCAGTTGACGGACTGTGTCCCTGATGGTGACTGCACAGACTAAAACCGTGAAGAGCAATGCAAAAAGCAAAATACTCATCAGCGTTGTCAGCCAATAGGTTGAGTTGGCATCCATGGCATCGGCGAGACCGTTATGCGCGAAAGTTGCGACCAGCGTCGGGCGCAGCATGGTAAAGACGGCATAAGACAGATAGGACCACAGCAAAATCCTATCCAGCCAGTCGTTGGTGAGGCCTCGTTTGAGAACTGCCGGCACTGGCAGCAAGAGCATCAGAGCTACGCCTATACCGAATGTGTGCAGCCGACCCACCTGGTTCTGTGCCACATTGGCAAAATAGTAGAGCGAGGCCAGCGTCGCGGCACACAAGACAAATGCTGCAAGCGGATATGTGGGTACGCACCGACGCTCTGAAAAGCTCTTGGTAAAACACCAAGCTCCCGCCAGAAACAGTGCGTTGACGAGAACCACATAATGATTGAGGACTTCAAACTTCAGCACGCTGCGAATGCTGATAGACATTGCGGTTAGCAGGAAAGAGGCGCACAGCCAGAGTAGAAAGCGTTGCTTGGGCTGGGTCGCCCAGCACACTCCCAGCAGACCGGCCAGAAAGAGCAGGGACAGAGATGGCATCAACACAAAGATGTGGTCGTTGCTCGTATGCATACACACAGCCCTTCTGCTAGTGATCACCAACAGACAGGCCAGACTGGCCATATCTCTAGTCAAATCTAAATGCCAAGGCGGCCATTAATGTGTCAGCCGCTCATCTTCCGGATCAGAAATTAACAACTTCTTGCGATTTCTGACAGTTCACTTTTCCTCTTTTGGAGGTGAAATAATTAAAAGTGACATTGGCTGACAGAGTGTCGCCAGCATCGTCGGTGCCAACCCTTAGCCCATATGTATGAAGGAAACGAGAAATTGATGTGAGTCAGGATTTTTTGCGGCTCCATGAAAAAGGCGGAATTTGCTACATTGAGTCCATGAAAAAAGCACTTGGAACCACCAGCGCAGTACTTTCTGCACTGGCCATCAGCGGTTGCGCCCAGCCTCAGTCCGCTGCGCCTGTGATCGGCATGGCCAACCCCGCATCGGTGTACTGTGCCAAGCTGGGCGGCAAGACCCGCATCGAGAAGACCACTGCCGGAGAGCGCGGCATCTGCGTGCTGCCCAACGGCACAGAAATCGACGAGTGGGAGTTGTTCCGCCGCGACCACCCTGCAAAGTAACCGAGCCGTAGTCCTAACATCAGCGGGCTCAAGTGCTAGTAGGTTCTTGGTGCGCGGTGGGTGGCTCGGGCATGTACCTCGCTGAGGCCAAGAGGTCGGCGCGACCCATCGCGCCTCCGTGAATGGCAGACAAAAAAACCATACGGCGCAGGCAGGGTGGGCAGGGGCTGGACAGTTCAGCCAGCTTTACCAATGGGTAAGGCGTTGGCTGTGCCCAAAACAGTCAGCATCGCGCCGTCTTGGGTCTGCGCAAAGAAGTCATGCCGCTCTTGCTGCAGCTGCATTCGATCTGCTGGCTGTATGCAAATCTGAAAAATCTGTGCGAACTTGTGGCACTTTAGATGGGCCGCGTAGGCACCCTGTATGTCAAAGCATGCTTTTTGCTGCCAGCCGTGGATTGGACGGCGCAGACGGTGCCGTGCCGCATGCAGCAATTGGTAACTGATAAGTGCTCCTGGCAATGCCATGCGAATGACGTAGTGATAAGTTTTTTTAGCTGTCCTTCGGCTCACCAGCTATACCTGAAGAATTCCTTGGGGGCTTGAGGTGCAGCTCTTATGAAGGAGAAAATCATGGCCACTCCAGTCAGCGTTGAGAAGCTAGAAGTCAGGTCACACAGCGAGCCCGATGAACTTCGCACACCTAGCAAAACTCGCGTGGAGCTCGTAAAGCTTCAGGGCTACACGATTGGACGGTTCAACTTTGAGCCCGGATGGCGCTGGTCCGAATGCATCAAGCCCGTGGTGAAGACCGAATACTGCCAACTCTCGCATGTGGGGCACGTCGTTTCGGGAAAGCTCACCGTTCAAATGCAGGACGGCTCTCAGAAAATGCTCAGCGCAGGGGAGTCCTACGCCATCCCACCTGGTCACGATGCCTGGGTCGAAGGGACTGAACCCTTTGTCGGCCTTGAGGTGCTGAGTGCAGAGGTCTACGCAAAACCTGCCGAGTAACGTTCGCGCAAGTGCTTGCGGGCTTGCCATAGCAGATTGAGGTAGCGGTATTACATGCCAACCACTTGGCAAAAATGCCTGCTAGGTCTGGAACCTTGCGGGCTTCTGTCTGCTTGGCGGGCGCTTCCGAGCTTCTGAATTGGCGATTGCGTTGCGCCTGCCCTATCTGCATTTGAAAGTGTGCTGCTACTGATGGCATCGTCTGGGTTGAACTAGCAGCCTTGCTTTCCATAGCAGGCAGCAGCCGGCTGTGTTGGCTGTCGCGGTGCTGTAGTTGTTGCCGTACGGTGTCGATGGGGCATGGGCTGTTCGCGGGGGCAGCGGGGCGGTAGATCAGGGCTTTTCGCGCAGGCACTGGACGGTGTGGGCGTCCAGCCACTCGGCGTGCATGCCTGGGCAGGCGAACTCGTCGCGCACGGATTTGGTGAGGGTGGTGGGTTCGTCTGCCTGGGCGTTGGGGGTGGCAAGCCACAGTACGCCCATGAAGATGGCGGCGACGAGGATCAGGGACTCGATGATCTTTTCCATGATATTTCTCCGGTCTGGCGCTTGTCAGGAAAACGCCTGTGGCTATCAAAAGCGATGAGATTGACCGTTTACAGCGGCCAGGCTTGCGGGGTGGTGGCAATGACGACGGCCACGCCGATGAGGCAAAAGATCCCCAGGAGGCAGAGGCCCCATTGCGCGGCGGTCAGTAGCTTTGTTCCAAGGCCGGGGCGATCAAGAGCAGGACTGTCAGGAGCAGCGCGAGCAGGGCGGTGGGGATGTGTGGCCATTTCACAGGCCTCCCTTCTCGCGCAGGCGCTGCACGAGGTTTTCATCAACGGGTTGAGGAACGGTGCTGTACAGCATGGAGTCTCCTTTTGGCGAGAAGCAGGCCCGCTGGATGGGCGGGGGCGGATAAAAAAGACCAGCGCTCTTGAGAGCAGGTGAAACCAACAAAGGTATGGAGTGAACGCGCTTCGCGCTCTGGCGCAGCAAGCTGTTGCTTTGAATTTTACTGTTATTTTTATCAGTGCTGTTCATTTGTACAGTAGTTTAAATTTCCCTTGTACAGCGCGTCAACAGACATCGACCTCATGTGTTGCGTGGCCGCACTGAGCGTCTACCGGCAAAGAAAAAGCCCACCAGCGTTGGCTGGTGGGCTTGCGTGTAAAGGCCGATGCCTTGCGGCGTGCCTGGGGAAGCAGAGGGAGGGTAGAGAACCTCAGGCTCGGCAGAAAGCAATGGATATCATCACCATCTGGTGTGACCGCTCAGACCGCAGCTCACGGCTTGTGCACTACGGTATTGGAAAAGCGTATTTCAGGCCTCGATTTTGAGCAATACCTTGTACCAGGAACCATCACACCAGATGGCCCCGCTTGACCCTGCGGGGAGAGGTCGCGCTTAAGGCCCGCGGGGCCAGGAGGCTACATTTGAAAATCTCCGCGCAAAAAAAAGCCGACCGCGAGGTGGGCTGAACTCCAACTGGTTGGCGGCCGGCGCCGACCGGCCTGCGGTTCTTCTTGAGTTTGGGCACTAGCGCATGTGTGGTTGCGTGCCGGGGTTAGACAAAGGGCACACCGTAGTGGTCATAAACACGGCGGCCGTAGTCGTCGGTGTATTCGGGCAATGTGCCTCCCTCGTAGCGAGGGGCGTTTTCAAGCCGTTCCTTGGTGACGGAAACCACGTACCCGCCTTGGCTGGGTTCGTATTTGAGGCTATCCCACGGCAGTGGGTAGAGATCTGAGCCGATGCCCAGGAAACCGCCAAACTGCATCACTGCATATCGAATCTTGCCGGTGAGCTTGTCGATCATCAGTGAGTCGATAGCTCCCAGTTTGTCGCCGTTGGGGTTGTAGACGTTGGTGCCGTTGACACGATCGGATGAGATGACAGGTGAGGCTGGTTGCATTCCTGCTCCTTTCTTTGCGTGGTACAGAACAACGCTGGCAAGGTGGGCCAGCGCTGAGGCGCTCACTTTCACTGCTGGGGCATTTTGTGCTGCTGCCCAGGCTGCTGTTGCTGAGCAGGGGTCTTCTGCTGTCCTGGGGTTTGCTGTTGCTGCTGGCCGGGTTGGCTGGTGCTCTGGCCTGGTTGGCGTTGCCCAGGGTTTTGCTGCTGCTGTTGCTGCTTGTCCTGTTGGCTGGGGCTGTGCTGCTGGTTCGCCTGTTGCGTCATGTCCTTCACTCCTTCAGGTAGGTGACCAGCAAACCGGGTTGGCTTGCTGTGGATGCATGGTCGCCGAGTCATGGAAAACCCTTCTGTAGGAGAACGTGGCGCAACGCTGAATTTTGTGAATTCACGGCCATTACGTAGCATTTGGTTTACGTTTGAGGCGGAACTCTCGATATTCCTCACAGTATTCATCCGGACGCGCAGCAGGATGTGGTGGGTTCCGGGCTCATTCAGGATTGCGGTCGCTGCCTCCCCGATGCAAGTCGCTCCAACCGCAGTACCCTGAACCGGGTCCACCGGCCGGCCTTATGCCTTGGTGAAGGGCGTTGCCGTGATTCCGCCAGTCTTGCCGTTTTGCCCTTGTCCGCATTCGACAGGCCCATTGGCTTTTTCCAGAGCTAGCCGTTTTGATAGCTTCCGGCGTTTGACGGATAAGCGCTGGAGGCCTATCTGACCTAAATGCCTGGATGCGGAGAAAAGCCCCTGCAACCACTGGTTGGCAGGGGCTGTTTTGTTCAGGCCAGGCAGTTCAGGTCGTAGCCCACCATGAAGAGTGAAGCTTCCATGGCGCGCATGCGATCGGGCTGGCCTGAAAACAGGCTGGGGGTCTTGCGCAGGGTCTCGGCCATTACCCAGGCCAGCCGCACCTTGGCGCCAGCCCAGCGCTGGGGCGTGCTTTGGCTGGTGTAGAGCAGGGTGCCCGGCGAGGGTGGCTGGTCAAACAGGCAAGCCAGTTTGTGCTGGGGCTTCTGGCTGCCGCCGGCCAGCGGGAAACTCAGCGTATCGGGCAGGTGGGGCCTGCCGCTGCTGCGGCGCCAGAACTCCACCAGTGCAGCCGCTGCGGCGCTGACCCGTGAGTCATAGATGGGCAAGCCTTCGGCCGAATAAAAGGCGTGTACCTTGGTGAGCATGGAGTTCATGAGCCGCACTGTCGGAAAGCCGGTGCGCAGGCTGGCCGAGCCAAGCGCCATTTCCTGGTGGGTCTGGGCGATGTAGTGGCTGATGTTAGTGCCAAGGCCCACAAGAAAGGGCCGCGCACCTTCTTTGGGGTTGCGCTCGCCGCCCCAGTCCAGCACATCGCTACAGGCGGCCAGGGTGGCTGTCGCATCGTTGGCCTGCACGGCAGCGCGCAGCTTGGCAGAAAGAGCGCTTGTCTTGATGCACGACTCGGCCCAGTCGCCCGTTGCCAGGCCAGTCGCTCGCCAGCGGTAGTGGCGAGGTACCAGATCGGCAAAACGGGTGGTGGCCATCAAGCCCTTGGGGACGTAGCTGGAAGAGCGAATGTTCAACTGAATCCGTCGCTGGGGGAGTGTGGCTGCAAGCCAGTCGGTAAAGCCAATGACTTCGGGCTGTTGCAGAAATTCGGTGCGGTTCATTGATGCCTTGTGGCCTGTCGGATTTCTTGTTTTGGTCAGTTGGTGCTGCTTTGACATTGTCGCCCGGCGTGGGCGGTTGACGGAGCAAGGAAAGGCAGGCTGCAGCAATGAGTGCGCACGCCCCTGGTTTGTCCTGTGGTGGTGTTTCGAGCGCGATTTCAGGCTCTGACTCTCCGGTGGTCGAGGTGACTCCATGCGCTGAAACGGAGAGAGATCGCGCACCAGGTAATCCAGTGCTATAGAGGGCCTGGTGCAGCCTGGTTCGCCCGCAGCGATTGCCATCGCCTATGCCATTGCTGCATGCGGCGTTGCAGCCGCAGGTCTGACGGGCTGGGTGTTGGCTATCCGCTGGTGGTTATCAGAACCTGAACGTCGCACCGACGATCGGGCCGCTCTGGCTGAAGTCCAGTCGCTTGCCGTCGTCACGGTAGTCCACGCTCAGGTGGCGGTAGCCCACGGACACAAAGATGTTTTCCTTGACTTGGTAGTTCACCGAGCCGTGCACCTGCCAGGTGAACTTCGAGCCCACATCCAGCCCACCCATATCGGCATACACCAAGGTGGACCAGCGCGGCGCAATATCGTAGCGCCAGCGTGCGGCGACCACTGGGTCGACGAACGAGGTGTTGGACTGCGCCGAACCTACCCCTGGCACACTCACTTCGGCCTTGATCTGCCATAGGCGCAGGCCCGCCATCAGGTCAACGCTCGACTGCGGACTCAGCATCCAGTTGTGCCCGCCGGTCATCGTCAACGAGGTCTGGCGAATCTTGGCATTTGCGCTCAGGCCTAAGGGTAGGGCAGCCTTGTCCGATGTAGCGGCGTAGCTGAAGTCGCCCTGCAGCACATATTGCCCCTTGCGTGCCGTGCCGTTCACAAAGGCTGCAGCGTCCAGCTCCTCCAGAATGTCCGAGAACGATTTGTTCACGCTCACCGTTGGCGCTCCTCTGAACGGGCGGACGCTGCCGTCCAGCCCCGTCATCCATACATAGGGCGTGAGCTGAAAGCGCCATGCATCGGCTGCCGTCTTGTCCTGTGCCCAGGCCGGCGTGCCTGCCAGCAGGCTCGCGGCCAGCGCTGCCGTTGCCATGCCCGGAGTGGTGTTGATGTACTGGGTCATTTGTCTCTCTTACAGGGTGTTTTTGTACACCTTGCCGTCCTTCATGATCAGGCGCAGGTTCTGTTCCGGGCTGCTCAGGAAGTCCAGATTAACCGTCGGGTCGCCATCGGCCACTAGAAGATCGGCAAATGCGCCAGGGGCGATGCGGCCCAGCGGCTGGGGATAGGGGTTGCGCTCGCCCGACAGGGCCAGCAGTTCGCCGTTGGTGCCCGTGGCCTGCTTCAGCAGCGTCATGGGGTCGTAAAAGCGCGTCAGCTTGGCCAGCTGCTTGCCCTGTGTGACAGTGCCCTTGGGGCTGAACAGAATGTCCGTGCCCCAGCCCGTCTTGATGCCGTACTTCTGCGCCATCTCATAGGCGCGCACCGTGCCCTGGGCCACGCGCGACTGGCTCTCGCGGCGCACTGCATCGGTATAGGGGTTGGCGTCCTCGTCCTGCAGAAATGGCTGCAGGCTCCACCACACGCCCTCGTCGCGCATCATGCGCACGCTTTCCTCGTCGGCCAACTGGCCGTGTTCGATGCTCTTCACGCCCGCCTTGATGGCCCGCTTGATGCCTTTGGGCGTGTAAACATGCGACATCACATAGGTGTTCCAGTCTGCGGCGGCTTCCACGCCGGCGCGCAGCTCCTTCTCGGTGAACTGGGTGCTGTCCAGCGGGTCATACAGCGATGCCACGCCGCCGCCTGCCAGCATCTTGATTTGCGATGCTCCCAGCATCAACTGCTCGCGCACGCGGCGCAGAACCTCGGCCTCGCCGTCCGCAATCATGGCCACGCCGGTTTGCTCCACCATGCTCAGCGGCTCGTTCGCCGCACGCGGAATATCGCTGCGAAGGCGGAAATCGCCATGACCCGAGGTCTGAGAAATCATCGCCCCGCTGGGATAGATGCGCGGGCCCGGGACCATGCCCTCGTCGATCGCGCGCTTGAGCGCAAAGGCGGGGCCGCCCGCGTCGCGCACCGAGGTAAAGCCGCGCATCAGCGTGCGCTGCGCCTCCTGCGCGGCGGAGATATACAGATAGCCCAGATCTGCCGTCATGGCCGTCATCTGCGGAATGGCTGCCAGCATGGTGTGCCAGTGCGTATCGATCATGCCCGGCATCACCAGCTTGCCCTGGCAGTCGATCACCTGGGCACCTTCCATCTTCTCGCCGGCGGAGGGCAGGGCGGCAATCAGCTTGCCCTGGATCAGCACCTGCACGCCTTGACGCACCGACTTGCCCGTACCGTCAAACAGGCGCAGATTGGTCAGCAACACGGGGCGGTCGGCCAGCCTGGCCGCCCCGCCCACGCCTGTCTCGGCAGCATGCAGGGCCACAAATGGCGCCATCATGGCCGCCACCCCGCCCACAAACATGCGGCGCGACATATCGCTCATCACCCGCTCATGCAGCAACTGGCACACCACGCTGCCGCAGGTGCAGGCTCTCGGACGAATCGGGCCGGTCCGCCACGCCAGGCCGGCATCGGTTGCGATTGCGTGACTCATCTGCGTTTTCCCTTTTTCAAAATGAACCAGAGACGCCGCTGCCGGCGTGACAAATGGAACCAAAGGTTCACAATTTGATGCACCGATGCTACACGACGATCGGCCCATGAAAAAGCGCCCCACCGCACGAGGGCGATGGGGCGTTGCTTGCATTGTGAGAGCGGCCGGGAAGTGGCTGCGCTGCAGTCGATCAGGCCTAAACCGGGCGGTGCACCAGAACTGGAATGCTGCTGTTGACCAGTACGCGCTGGGTCTCACTGCCCAGCAAAATGCCGGCAATGCCCTTGCGGCCGTGTGATGCCATGCAGATCAGATCGCAGTTACCCTCCTGCGCCTGCTTGATGATGGCCTGATTGATGGAGATATTCGTGACCCGCACCGTCTGGCAGGCCACGCCCTCGGTCTTGGCAATGTCCAGGGCAGCTTGCAACACCTGATCTGCTTCCTTCTGGGCGCTCTTGTCGAACTCCGCAGAGTTGTAGGCGATCAGCGCCTCCGCTCCGTAAATCATGGCTGCGTAATCCGGCATCACATACAGCGCCGTCACCTGTGCGCCTTGTTCCTTGGCCAGTTGTATGCCCGCGCGCAGCGCGGCCTCAGAGAGCTTAGAGCCGTCCGTAGGAATCAAAATGTGCTTGAACATATCCAGCCTCCTTGCGCATAGGTGCGCGTCTTGTTGCCAAATCAATTCGATCGATCACTGAGCTCATACTCACACTCCAGGGCTGCTAATGCAACACCTTGAAATGAGTATTCAGACGGTTTCTTGATGGAAATCAAATTCATGAAGGCGCAGGTAGAAGCCGCCTCAAGCCCTTATCCATAAAGCGTTAGAAGCTATCAAAAGCAGACTATCCGAACGTCATGCAGAAGCTATCAAAAGCAGACTATCCGAACGTCATGCGCAGCATGCCCTGCGGCTGTTGCCAGCCTGGCCAGTTGGGCATCGGTCGAACCGATGATCTCGCCGTCGGCAATGCGCCATGGCAGGCTGTCAAAGGAGGCCGGCCTCAGCTCGGTCACAACCGGCGGTACATGGCGCAGGGTGGGGCGGCCGTAATTCAGGTTGGGCAGGTGGCTGCTGTGCTGCCATTTGTCGGCATCGCCCTGTATAGAGGTCTTGAACGCAGCGCGGTGCAGCCTTCGCGACCAGATTGAAGGCCAGCTCCAAGCGCCGAATGCCGGCAGCCTGCGGCGAATGGCCTCCATGCGTTGAAAGGCACATGCATATAAGCCAGTTTGAAGGCAAGCGCCTTCTTGCCCGTAAGGACCATGGTCAGCTGCGTAGGGCCATCGCGGGCGATGCGGTAATCGGGGAGTGTGCGCCCTGCGGATCCAGTGAATTCGGCCAGGGCGTGGAGTCCTTTGAGAGCGCTAATCAGATTTCAACTGCGGCCCTTGCCGTTGGGTTGGGCGTGGGCTCGCCAATCTTGTGCAAGGTGTTGCGGTCGGTATGGGAAAAAGGCTTGCTCTGGCCGGGGATGGTCAACGTGGTTTCCTGCTCGTACGACCAGGTGCCGTCCGAGTGCTTGGTGACGGTGATGGTATAGGCGTCGGTTCTGAAGGCATGCTCCAGAAACGGGTTGCTGGAGATACCGTTGACGGTGGAGCCGCGCTCGGCCCTGAGAGTGAAGCTGGTGGCGTCGGCCGTGGTCTTGCCCGTGGCCATGGCGGTCTGTCCGCGCGGGATGGTCAGGGTCTGGATGATGTTGCCGGTGGCAGGCTCCCACAGCCAGTAACCGACCTGGTCGTGAAAGGTTTCCACGTCATCGGGCTTGACGATGCGTGTGTGGTAGCGCAGGCCATAGAAGAGCTGTGGGCCGTTGGTTTGCGCATCGATAGGCTGGCACTCCATGTGCTCGATAAAGGCCTGCTTTTCGGGGCCGTCAGCCTTGGGGTTGATATCCAGGCCGCGCTTGCCGGTCCAGATGCCAGCCATGCCGGTGAGGGGGCCGAGGTTGGCCAGGGTATTCACATCGGGCGTGGGCTCGGTGTAGATGTCCTTGGGAAAGTTTTCCATATTGTGTAACGGGCTTTCACTTTGAATCTGTTGAAGCCAGTTTACAAGCCATGGACTGAGGGGTTCTTGACGGCAGTCAAGCTGTCAGGTGCTTTCTTCGGTGGTGAGCGTAAAGCGTGCGCTTTCGCCACGCTGGGCGGCTTCACGCGTGAGGAAGATCAGCACGCGATAGCTGGCACCACGCTCGATGCGGAAGGTGCAGATGTTGTTGTTGGCCGAGCCTTGGCATAGAGGCTGGGCAGAGCCGTCCTTGAAGACGTTCATCTGGCTGGACGGGTTGTTGGTGTTGAGCGTGACGGTCATGCGCTGGAAGGGCCGCGTTTCGAGTCCGTATTGCACGATACCGTTGCCCGTGATCTGGCCGCTGTAGGAGTTGGTGTAGCCGCCCGGGGTTGTAAAGGCGGCCTGTGCCATGGAGCTGCTGCTGAGATGTAGCGTCATGAGACTGAGCAGGGCAGCAGTTGCAAGCATCGGTTGGAAGCGGGTCATGCAACTCTCCTGAATGTGTTGGACAGGATGGCGCTTCTGGCGCAGCGGCGGGTGTCCATGCCGACAGCCAAGCCAACATCCTCCACCGCCGCCGCGCCCTAGCGGCAGGAGACATTGCGCCAACTGAATTTGCCGTCGTTAAAGAACTCTGTCCATACCGACATGATGGGAGCCTGACGGTAAGAGAACGTAATCTGGTTAGGGATCTTTGGGCCTAGTGCGGCAGGCTGTCCATCCTTGTCGAAGACCTTGACGATATAGAGGGTGACGCCTCCGTCCTCGTCTGTGTGCAGGACTACCCGGTAGTCCTTGGTGAAGAGATCCCAGTCGAATTGCTTGGTCACATACGTGTGCAGACGGACAAAAGCGCGGTTCGCGTTCTTGGCGGCAGGATTAACTTTTCTCATGACGACACTCCCTGTTGCTCAACGACTTGCCGCAGGACCTGCGAGCTGACATTTCATTGCATTTGACTGATGTTGTATCAAGCGGATGTAAGAAAGTATGTAGGCACTTACAGATCGCGCTAATGGATAGAGCAGATCTGATGTGTGAGCTTCTTTGAAGCGCTGGGGAGGTGCTTTGCCGGTGCCGCTGTCATCTTTTTTTGATGAAGTGGCCGTGCTAAGTAACTGAGTGAAAAGATAGATTTTTTTAATGAAATCTATTCTGAGCCGGCATGGGTTTGAGCGTAGAAGTTGCTTGATGATGACAATTTTTAGAGGTGCGCATTGAATTTCAGGAAGACGATGCTCTAGGCCTGAATCATCGAAAGCAGGGCTGAATCGCCTTGCCTGAATTCCAACAGGCCAGTCATCGGTAAGTACTCCCGAAATACTTGGCAATGCGGCGGCTGAGCAGCTGACAAGCATCCAAAAGCCAGCTTATCCAATCCTTGAGATATGTCGCCGTGCAGGCTCAGGGTTCACCGTGGCTCTGGCCAGTCGCGCTTTGCCAGTTGTCTCTCAGGCCAGTCATCAAGCAGTGTTAAACCCTGAACCTATTGGTGATGTAGATTTTGTTTCTGCTGCACTTTTCGGTAAATTGGGCGTAGGAAAATTCTGATTTTTGATGCGCAAGTGGCGATCTAGCCCTGTGCCCTACTGAATTCAAAAAAAGCCCATGTCCCACCACCTGCAATACACTTTTGCCTCCCGTCTAGATGCCTGGATCAGGCACATGAAGCTGGCCAAGCCTTGCCATACGCAGCAGATGGCTTATGAGTTGGTGATCGACAGTTGGGTGCAAACCAATGCAGAGCTTGGTGCTTCGCAGGAATTTTTGAAGGCCTTGCGCCGGCGTCGGCTGTGCGAGGAGCATGGCTGGCGGGGGGTGAATACGAGCGTTGCGCACTGGGATCTGGATGATGCACGCTCTGTGCGGATCTATCTGCACGAAGACGGCTCCATCGTGGTGCAGCAAATGGACTCGCAGAATCTCCAGATTCTGTTCACCTTGCCTGGGCATCGTGAGCGATTGGGAGAAGTATCGGAGCGATGTGCCTAGCAGCCAAAAAAATGCCCGCGCAAGGCGGGCAAGTTTCGGGGTCCTCTCGATCCGGTTCTGCAGCTCACACAGTCAATGCATTTGAATATTTGGCAGAGGCGTTACTTTGGCCTCAATCGCCGTTTATCGCTCTTGCACTGTTGCTGACGCGTTTGAACGGTTGACAGGTTGCCCCATCGGGGGCGGCCAGCAGCTCCTGACTGGCTGGCCTGCATTTTGCAGCCATGACTTGCTAGTCGCTTGCTCATCTTGTATCGAGGCAAGCGTGCGACATGCAGGACTGCGATTCGATATTTCTGGCTCCTTAATGTTTGCCGGTGGAGGCGGGCCGGTGTACAAGCACCGGGACATGGCTGTGCGTCAGAACGCGCTGGGTTTCGCTGCCCAGCAAAATTCCGCCGATACCTTTGCGACCGTGTGAGGCCATGCAAATTAGGTCGCACTGCAATTCCTGCGCCTGGTGAACAATGGCTTGGTAAACAGAGGCGTGGGTGACTCGCACAAAGTTGCAGGGTACGCCTTCAGGTCTGGCAATCTGGTCAACGAACTGCAAAGCCGCATCTGCATCGCTGTTGGCACTTCGCTCGAACTCTGCGCTGTTGTAAGTCAGAAGCGCGTCCGCGCCGTAGATGATGGCGCGGTAATCGGGCATGACATAAAGGCCGGTCACCTTGGCGCCTTGTTCACGCGCAAGCAGAACGCCAGCACGCACGGCAGCCTCTGACAGTTTGGTGCCATCGGTGGGAATGAGCAGGTGCTTGAACATGTTCAGCCTCCTGATGCCGGAAGATGTGCCTGAGAATCAATTTATTCCAATATTTCGAGCCGCGCAATGCCTAGTTCTTGAATGCAGCAGAGTTGTAGACAGGAGGTAAGACTCTGTAACGGGGCGGTCGCGTCGAGTTGTCTCATTCCTCGGGCGAAGGAGGAACGCGATTGAGGATTTCGCCAGTGGCCTCTATCTCGAACTGCTGTGGATTGAGCCAGTTGACCTCCTGGTGATCGGCAGTTTCAAAGTAAATGGCAGACGGGCGTATGGAGACGCCATGCGGCATGTCGACCTCATCAAAGCTCTGATAGACCAGAATCAGGCGCAGGTTCCCATTGGCGTCTTTGGCCTGTATGTGCTGCAAGAGCTTGCGGTAGGCACTCATAAGACGCCCTCGTTGACATGTGTATATGAATGTTTCCACTGTCGAAGAGGTGCCGCAATACCCTGATCCGGGTATCCGCTCTGACGCATATTCGCGCCTGACAAGGAGTATAGAAGGCTGCGAGGCTTGTGCGAAATGCGTTTCGGCGGACAGGCCCCTGCAGAGCATCAGTAAAAAATTTACATGGCGATCCAGATCGTTCGGCGCCAAGGCAGAGGGTCTGCTTTGGCGATATCGAGTTTTTCGCCTATGCACTGCTGGCAGAGTCGTCTGGCGTCATATCTGCCAGCCAATGGGCCAAGAGCGCTGAAATGGCTTCCTGTTGGATGCATATGGAAGCTTTGTTGCTCCGCCTGCAGGCCTATCGCGGGTCGGGCTCGGGGCCGCATAAGTGCAGGCCGTCAAACCTCACTGTGCTTTCAGACTTGTGGGGCTGTTTGCTCATGGAGTGCCATACGCTCCAGCGCGGCGCAGACATCGGCCATGCGGCCCGAGATCAGCAGGCATTCGGGCTGACTGCGCGGCTCACGCTGCACGATCTTGAGCAGTCGCGGAGCGCCGACCTGCGCAGGTTCGGCGGTCATCGGCACATGTAGCTGGGTGGCTGCAACGGACTGAATGCGAAGCGCATGGCCGGCGAGACGGCCGCAGCTGCGGTTGGCGCGCATGAAAGGAATGCCGATCCGCGTTGCCTTCGGCCCACGGGCATTGAGGGAAGCAGGCTGCGTGGCGGCTGCGCCGTCCTCGCCGCAACGCAAGTCCGAGGGGAAAGATTGCATGGGCGACAGGCTTTTCAGGGTCCGGCGTGTCAAAGACTGCAGTGATGTGGCGAATCCCATTTAGCAACTCCTTTGATGACCTTGCGGCATGGATAAAGGCAGGATTGCGTTCTTCAGGCAAAGCTCCGCCCAGGGCGAAGCTCAACGGCTTCGCGCCTACCACCTGGGCTTGAGAGGGAAAGAGGCTCGGTGCCTCCGCTGCATGGACGGAGGGACGCCGTCTGCCCGTTACATGAACATGCTGTTGCGGATAAGGCCTACGGCCAGGCCTTCGATGGCGAATGGCTCTTCAGGATCGACGTGAATGATCTTGTAGTCGGGGTTCTCGGGCAGCAGCTCGATGCCCTGAGGCGTGCGCTTGAAGCGCTTGACGGTCACGTCGTCACCGAGGCGGGCCACCACAATCTGGCCGTTGCGCGCTTCATGCGTAGCCTGTACCGCCAGCAGGTCGCCGTCCATGATGCCCGCGTCACGCATGGACATGCCGCGGACCTTGAGCAGGTAATCAGGCTTGGCTGCAAACAGGCTGGGCTCGACCGAATAGCTCTGATCGATATGTTCCTGGGCCAGAATAGGCGAGCCGGCAGCGACGCGGCCGACCAGGGGAAGCACCAGCGGGGCCAGGGCCGTGAGCGGCAGCGCAAAGCTGGTGCCGCGTGCCGCATTGATGGTGCGCACGGTATCGGCGCGCAGGCGAATGCCGCGCGATGTGCCGCTGACCAGATCTATGACGCCCTTGCGGGCCAGTGCCTGCAAATGCTCTTCTGCAGCATTGGCCGACTTGAAGCCAAAGGTGCTGGCAATCTCGGCCCGGGTAGGGGGCGCACCCGTGCGAGCGATGCTGGACTGGATGAGGTCCAGAATCTGCTGCTGGCGGGGAGTGAGCTTGGGGTGGTCCATGGGCATTCCTTGATCGATCGATGATGAATACTGTGTGTTCATCCAGTACCTGTATTTTTAATCAGTTTGAAGAGGACTGCAAGTGGAACGTGACAAAAATATCGTCATCCTGGGCACGGGCGGCACGATTGCCGGTGTCGCCGAGCAGGCTGGCACCAGTGTGGGCTACCGTGCGGCCCAGTTGGGCGTGGCCCAACTGCTGCAGGCCGTGCCGGACCTGGAACGCGTTGCTGCTGCGTCGCTGCAGGCGGAGCAACTGGCGCAGCTGGACAGCAAGGATATGGATCACGCGACCTGGCATGCACTCGCGCTGCGATGTGCCGAGCTGCTCGCGCGTGATGATCTGAGCGGCATCGTGATCACCCACGGCACGGACACGCTGGAGGAAACCGCCTGGTTTCTGCAATGCGTTCTGCGTCCGTCAAAGCCCGTGGTGCTGACCTGTGCGATGCGCCCGGCCACAGCCATCTCCGCTGACGGCCCCGGCAATCTGCGTGATGCCGTGGCCTGTGCGGCCGATGCACAGGCCGCTGGCCGGGGCGTGCTGGCGGTGGTGGCGGGCAGGGTGTTCAGTGCGCGCCAGGTGCGCAAGGTGCATCCTTACCGTGTGGATGCCTTTGATGGCAGTGGCACCGGCCCGCAGGGCTGGGTGGAAGTGGGACGGGTGCGCTGGGCAACGGGCGCGCTGCCTAGGGCTGCTGCGGCTGGCTTGCCTGCAATCGCTTTACCGCCCGCAGGTCAATGGCCCCAGGTGGAGTTGCTGCACAGCCATGCGGGCTGCAACAGTGCCGTGGCGCTGGCGGTGATGCAGGCCTGGTATGCGGCAGGCGTGCGTGCCGTGGTGGTGGTGGGCACGGGCAATGGCACGGTCCATCAGGCATTGGCTCCAGCTCTGGACTGGGCGCAGGCGCAAGGCATGGCTTTGCGCATCACGACCCGGTGCGAGGAGGGGCAGGTGGTGCAGGCTGAGGGAGCGCGGGATGGCCGTGTGAGCAGCCTGCCGATGGCCAAGGCCAGAATCAGCCTGATGCTGGAGCTGATGGGCTGGCCTCGCGCATTGGGTTGATGCTCTTATTCTGAGAGCTTCTATCCTTCGTACTACCAAGAATCTATGATGTTTTTTATCTAAAAACTAATGATTATGAGCGCAAATAGCTATGAATATTGATGGCGCCAACTCCACCTCGGTGCAGTTTGCCCGCATCGGATGGATTCCGGCCTAACGGAAGGAAGCTTGAGGTTTGAGAACAAAAAAGGCCGGTGAAGACACCGGCCTTTTTGCCCAGAGATGCCCGACCGACAAAGGTCGGCAAGGCTCCATGAGCGAGTGATCAGGGCGATCAGGAAGCCAGAGCGGCCAGAGCGCGCTCGGTGATTTCTTCCACGCTACCTGTGCCGCTGATGGCACGGTACTTGGGGGCCGCTGCTGCGTCGGCCTTGGCCCAGTTGCTGTAGTAGTCCACCAGAGGACGGGTCTGGTTGCTGTAGACGTCCAGGCGCTTCTTGACGGTTTCTTCCTTGTCGTCTTCGCGCTGCACCAGATCTTCACCGGTCACATCGTCCTTGCCTTCCACCTTGGGAGGGTTGAACTTGACGTGGTAGGTGCGGCCCGAGGCGGGGTGGCTGCGGCGGCCGCTCATGCGTTCGATGATGGCATCGAAAGGCACATCGATTTCCAGCACATAGTCCAGCTTCACGCCGGCGGCCTTCATGGCGTCGGCCTGGGGGATGGTGCGGGGGAAGCCGTCAAACAGGAAACCCTTGGCGCAGTCGGGCTGGGCAATGCGTTCCTTGACCAGGTTGATGATCAGATCGTCGCTGACCAGCTGGCCGGCGTCCATCACGGCCTTGGCTTGCAGACCCAGAGGGGTGCCAGCCTTGACGGCGGCGCGCAGCATGTCGCCCGTTGAGATTTGAGGGATACCGTACTTTTGGCAAATAAAGGCCGCCTGAGTGCCTTTGCCGGCGCCGGGTGCACCCAACAAAATCAGTTTCATGGAAATCCTTGAGGAGAGTAGAAATTCTTGCTGGCCCGGGCAGACGGGTGGTCGTCCGTAGTCCCCGGGCCGTATTTTTTCGCGGGCAAGGATAGCACGCACAAGACCAACACAGGCTTACACAATTCAGTCAAGGCTGTCACAAGTGCGGCCAATTGAAGGCATGTATCCGCTGCAAACGCGATTGCTGTAGTTGTAATCCAGGTGCCGAAGCCGTTACATATGCTATTCGGACTATGCGGAAAGTATAGCGATCAGCGCTTTCCTGGACTGGCCCAGGGCCCTTTGGGACTGCGCGCGCGGACTGGGCAGCTGCCGGCTTGATGCGTGAGCGGCCCCGGATGAAGACAGCCTGCTGACCGGTGTCGCCAAAGTGCGCAGGTCTTTTTTCAACCAGCAAAAACAGCGCGCACACGCTCCAGGTCTTCGGGCGTGTCGACGCCGGCACCCGGTGCATCGGGCGTGATATGCACGGCAATGCGGTGGCCGTGCCAGAGGGCGCGCAGCTGCTCCAGCTGCTCCATGGCTTCGGTGGGGGCGGGTGCCAGTTGTGGGAACTCGCGCAGAAAACCGGCCTTGTAGCTGTAGATGCCAATATGGCGCAGCGGTGTGAAACCTGTGTGACCGGCCTTGGGGGCCGCCGTCTGCCACCAGGCTTCATCGCCGTGGTCGCGTGAACAGGGGATGGGTGCGCGGCTGAAATAGCTGGCCAGACCCTTGGCGTCACAGACAACCTTCACCACGTTCGGGTTGCGGTAATCCGTCAGGCTATCAATAGGATGAGCCGCTGTGCCCATGCTGGCTTCGGGACGGGCCAGCAGCAGTTGCGCCACAGCCTCGATCAGCTTGGGGTCGATCAGCGGCTCGTCGCCCTGCACATTGACGACCACATCGTCACCGGACAGGCCCAGTTGCGCACAGGCTTCGGCCAGACGGTCGCTGCCGCTTGGATGATCCTTGCGGGTCAGGATGGCCTGGACGCCATGCTGGGCGCAGGCCGCCACAATGCTCTCGTCGTCGGCCGCCACCACGCAGCGGGCTGCGCCGGCGAGAGCCGCGCGCTGGGCCACGCGCACCACCATGGGCAGGCCGGCAATATCAGCCAGGGGCTTGCCGGGCAGACGGGTCGAGGACAGGCGGGCCGGGATCAGTACCGTATAGCTCATGGCTTATTGCTTTTCTTCTTCCAGCTCGTCGTCGGACAGGGTGCGGGCTTCGTTTTCCAGCAGCACCGGGATGCCGTCGCGCACGGGATAGGCCAGACGCGCGCTGTGGCTGATCAGCTCCTGATGCTCGCGGTCAAAGCGCAGCGGGCCCTTGGTGACGGGGCAGACCAGCAGTTCGAGAAGTTTGGCGTCCATGGAGTATTCCTGCAAAACGGGATGAGGGCGCCAGCAGTGAACTGGCGCTGCAAAAAGAGGTGATCAAACGTCGTTGATCCATAGGCTCAATGATAGTCAGGCTGGCTTGCCATCGCGGCGAATATTGGCGTTGGCCTTGGCCAGCTGCGCATCCAGCAGCTCCCAGAAGGCCTGCGGCAGCTGCAGCTTAAGGGGCACGGCCCAGGCTTCAGGATGGGTGCGCCAGAGCTTGACGGCATCTTTTTCGGTGCAAATCAAGGGTTTGTCATTTTCCAGCGTGCGCGAGAAGCTCTCGAAATCATAGTGATCGGGCAGGGCCTGGGTTGCCGCCGGAGTGATGCCCTG
This sequence comes from Comamonas sp. F1-6, assembly GCF_039581415.1. Lineage (NCBI taxonomy): Bacteria > Pseudomonadati > Pseudomonadota > Betaproteobacteria > Burkholderiales > Comamonadaceae > Comamonas > Comamonas sp. F1-6. The sequence goes on along the minus strand of NZ_JBCPWN010000014.1, from coordinate 68,225 downwards.
GGCAGCCAGCATGGCAAAAAAGGACTCGGGGCGTGCCACGGCGGCCACGGCCTCCGGGCTCTGAGCGGCCAGACTGCGCAGCGGGATGCTCTGACCATGGCCGTTGTGGGCGGTGTCGGCCAGGCTGCGCTGCAGTGCGAACGCCGGTGAAGAGCCCAGTGGCCGGGGCGGCCGGCCGGCATGTAGTGTGGCCGTCACCGGGCGAGGCCAGGGCTCGCGCAACGGGCCTGCGGGCAGCAGAAAGCCGTTTCCGACTCCTTCATCATTGAAGACGCACAGCTCCACATCGCGTGCCAGAGCCAGATGTTGCAGGCCGTCGTCGCTCACGATCACGTCGACCTGCGGGTAGCGCTGGCGCAGCGCTTGCGCCGCCTCCAGGCGCCTGGAGGCGACAAAGACCGGCACGCCGGTGCTGCGCGCAAGCAGGGCGGGCTCGTCGCCGACCTCGCTGGCGGGGCTGTCCGGCAGAGCCTCACGGCAATCCTGCCCGCTCTCTATGCTGCGGCCATAGCCGCGCGAGATGATGGCCGGCTGCCAGCCCCTGGCCTTGAGGTGGGCCACCACGGCCTGAGTCACGGGGGTCTTGCCCGCGCCGCCCGCAATCACATTGCCGACGACGATGACTGGCAGACCCGTGCTTTGCTGGCGGCCGAGCATGCGCCTGGCGTTCCAGGCCTGCAGCACTCCATAGAGCAGCGATAGCGGCCACAGCAGCCAGGCACCCGCTCCACGCTGGCGCCAGAGGGCGCGCAAGCCATGTTGCGAGGAGGATGCTTGGACGGTGTTTTGAGGCATAGGGGTTGGGATCATACGGGCGCGGCCGGAGTTCCCGCCGCCAGCGGGCCTGCGTGATGCGCAAATACCTGGGTCCTTATCCCGGGAGCCTGAGGTCAGAAGCTGCCAAACAGGCTGCCCAGCGCCACGATGACGGCAAGGGCAGCGACGGCCGGGACGATGGCCACCATGGCAATGTCCAGATAGGACTGGCGATGCGTGAGCCGGCAGATGCCCAGCAGGGTGATGACGGCGCCGTTGTGCGGCAAGGTGTCCAGCCCCCCCGTGGCGACGGCCGTGACGCGGTGCAGCAACTGGGGCGACAGGCCTGCAGCCTCGCCCATCTGCAGCCAGGTGCTGCCCAGGGTCTGCAGGGCAATACTCATGCCTCCCGAGGCCGAGCCGGTGATGCCGGCCAGAACATTGATGGCGATCGACATCGAGATCAGCGGGTTGTCCGGGTAGATATTCAGCACCGCATCGCGTATCAGCGTGAAGCCTGCCAGCGAGGCTATGACCGCTCCATAACCGACCTGGGAGGCTGTGTTCAGCAGCGGCAGGGCCGAGGCGCTGGCACCTTCGTCGAGCAGTTGCTTGAGCTGTGGCAGGCGGCCCCACCACAGGGCAACCAGCAGGCAGATTGCCGCGGTCAGGGCCGCAATCACGGCCCAGATGCCGCGCAGCGCCTCGATGCTGGTGGCGCCGAAACGGGCTTCGGCCAGATAGCGCGTGTCCAGACCTGCAAGCACATGCACCGATAAAAGGTAGTTCAGAGCGATCACCACGGCAACAGGTAGCAAGGCCTTGCCCAGCTCCAGATGGCTGGGGGCGGCCTCTGCTTCTGGAGCAGGTTCGTCCGCCGGCTGCTGGGCTTCATCCTCGGCGGTAAAGCCTTCGCCTCTGGAGCGCGCCTGCGCGCTGCGCCAGTGCAGCCACCACAGGCCGAGCATCAGCATCACGGCTGCGGCGATCAGGCCCAGTCCCGGCGCGGCAAACGGCGTGGTGCCGAAATAGGGCATGGGAATCGCGTTCTGGATGGCCGGCGTGCCGGGCAGCGCTGTCATGGTGAAGGTAAAGGCTCCCAGCGCAATCGTGGCCGGCATGAGGCGGCGCGGGATGTCGGCACGCCGGAAAAGCGCCTGGGCGATGGGGTACACCGCAAAGGCCACGACAAACAGGGAAACACCGCCGTAGGTGAGAACGGCGCAGGCCAGCACCACGGCGAGTATGGCGCGCCGCTCGCCCAGTGCTGCCGCAATGCCCTGGGCAATGATGTGAGCTGCCCCCGAGGCTTCCATCAGCTTGCCGAAGACTGCGCCCAGCAAGAACAGCGGAAAGTAGGCGATGACAAAGCCGCCAAGGCTGAGCATGAAGATCTGGGTGTAGCTGGCCAGCATCAGCTCCGGTGCACCGAAGGCCACGGCCAGCAGGGCTGTCAGTGGTGCCAGCAGCAGCACACTGACGCCGCGATAGGCCAAAGTGATGAGCAGACCGAGTGAAAGAACGATGCCCAAAATGCTGATCACATGCACCTCTCTAAGCAAACCGTACAGTCACGGCGTTCAAGTCAAAAGCAGCGCAGCCTGTGCCGGGGCTGCGGCGGTACAGCCTCGCTGCAAGTGCTGCGCTGCAGGCCCATTGCGCAGCGTCATCGCGACACAGGTATGACAGCCGCCATCGTCTTTGATTCGCCGGCTTGCGCCGCTCAGGTCCCGAAGGGACGGCTGCCCAGCGTTTCCACCACATGGTCCACAAAGCAGGTGATGCGCGCCGCCAGTGCGGTGTTTCGATAGTAGACCGCATTGACGGGCTGGCAGATGTCCAGTGTCTGCTTGCCAAACAACTGCACCAGATTTCCTTGCTCGCGGTCTGCGCGGGTCATGAAGTCCGACAGGCAGACTATGCCCAGGCCGGCCAGCGCCATTTGCCGGAGTGTCTCGCCACTGGAGGAGGCAATGTCCGGGCGAATGCGCACGGCGTTGCCGTCGGCGTCGCGCAGCGGCCAGTCGTTGAGCGACTCGGGCTGGGTAAAGCCCAGCAGGCTGTGCTGGGCGAGCTGTGTCGGACTGGCGGGCATGCCGCGGCGCTTGAGATAGGCCGGGCTGGCCAGCACGCGAATGCGACTGATGCCCACAGGGCGGGCGTGCAGCGTGGAGTCCTGGAGCACGCCGATGCGAAATGCCACGTCGGTGCGCCTTTCGAGCAGGTCGATGATGCCTTCGTTGGAGTTCAGCTCCAGCTCCACCTCGGGGTAGCGCGTACGAAATCCCTCAATCAGCGGCACCAGCACATGCAGCATGAAAGGGGTGGCTGCATCGACACGCAATCTTCCCGCCGGCCGCATGCGCCGCGCCGCCATCAGCTCCTCCGCTTCGTCCACCGATGCAAGAATGGCACGGGCATGCTGCAAGAAGGTGGCGCCTTCCTCGGTGAGTTCCAGACGTCTGGTGGTGCGGCGCAGCAGCGTGGTCTGCAGCTTTTCTTCCAGACGCCCCAGCGTGCGGCTGGTAGCCGAAATTGTCAGGCCCAGCAGCTCCGAAGCTGCGGTGATGGACCCCGTGTCCACGACGGCCACAAAGGCCTGCAATTCATCGAGCGTGGTCTTCATTGTTGAATTCAGTTCAAGAAAATTGAGGAGATGCCAGGCTTGATCTGCAAATATCAACCGAGTGCACCGCCCTGGGAGCTCGTCTGTGGCTCTGTTCGCCCTGGTCACCGGTGCATTGCCGAATTCACTTCGGTGGAATGACTGTTGGTGATTGCCGATGGCACCCAAGCCAGCATTCCCGCGGCGGGCATGGCAGCCATGTCTGGTGGGGCACGTGTTGCTATCAAAGATGATGAAGACTGGTCACTGCTGGCGCAAGATTCGAGTTTTTATATTTGATTTTATTTCAAAAGATTTTGTGAAATACAGGGCTTAATCTACAAATATGGGTTGGGCAAACTTCAGGCATCGGAAAAGCCTGGCCTGATAGCAGACATGCAAGCTCAGGACTGGCTGCCGTCTTCAATCTCATTCAGGAGTTATTTCATGAGCCATATTCCTTCCTTCGGCGTCGGTACCTTCCGCCTCTCCGGTCAGACCGTGATCGATTCCGTGCGCAATGCACTCGATGTGGGTTACCGCGCTGTCGACACGGCTCAGATCTATGGCAACGAAGCCGAAGTCGGTCAGGCGATTGCCGAGAGCGGCGTGGCACGTGGCGATCTGTTCGTCACGACCAAGATCTGGACCGATAACTACAGCCGCGCCAAGCTGATCCCCAGCCTGCAAGACAGCCTGAAGAAGCTGCGTACCGACTATGTGGACCTGACCCTGATCCACTGGCCCGCACCCGGCAACGGCGTGGAGCTGTCCGAGTACATGGAGGCGCTGGCCGAGGCCAAGGCCAAGGGCCTGACCCGCCAGATCGGTATCTCCAACTTCAACATCGAACTGACCAAGCAGGCCATCGCCGCTGTGGGTAGGGACCAGATCGCCACCAACCAGATCGAGCTGAGCCCCTATCTGCAAGGCTGGAAGTTGACGAGCTTCCTCAAGGAGCAGGGCATTCAGGTCACTTCGTACATGACACTGGCCTACGGCAAGGTGCTCAAGGACCCGGTGCTGGCGCAGATCGCGGCCAAGCACAGCGCCACGGTGGCGCAGGTGGCCCTGGCCTGGGCGCTGCAGCTGGGCTATGCGGTGATTCCGTCGTCCACCAAGCGCGAGAACCTGGCCAGCAACCTGCTGGCGCGCGACCTCAAGCTGGATGCCGAAGACATGGCGCTGATCGCTGCGCTGGAGCGAAATGGGCGAGAAGTCAGCCCTGATGGCCTGGCTCCTGTGTGGGACTGATACTGGTGCCGTATTAGGCCCTTAACCGGGCCGCTTGGGCTGCCAATCCTGCCGGAGCGAGCAGGCCAGAGTATTCTGGCGACGTTTGCGTTTTCTCTTGAGCCAGCGTTCTAGCTTTTTCGCTTGATCCGGTGCGGAGATCAGGCGCAGGTTCTGGCGTAGCAGGCTTTCGCTGGCGGCAAGATCATTCAGTTCCCCGAGAGGTTGCTGGATTTTCTTGAGGCGTTTGAGCAGACGGTGATGATCTTTGGGCAGCAGAGGTCCGAACAGCTCCAGCAGATAACGAGTTTTCTTGCCAGCTTTTCTGACATCGTGAAATGCTTCGATATCTGGCTTGTTCGCTGTTATCGCCCGCTTGATGCGTTGGTGCAACTGCCGTCTGGACTTTGCGATCCGTGCTTCGGCAAGTGCTCCCAATCGCAGCTGGCGAGGCTTGGCGCGCAAGCTTGCCTCTGTTTGTGTCAGAGTTTTCAGCAGGCATGTCTGTATATGCGGAGGCGACAGGATTTCTCTGCCAGCCTGCAAGGCTGCCTCGCGAGCGACGTATATTGCGGCAATGCCGGCTGCACTGCATTTGTCATGATGGCTTAGCAGCTCGATCAGAATGTCGTAATCGCGGGCCTTGCCTGCTGCGCCGGCAATCGATTTCAGGCAGCCGCGCTGCCGTGCATATTCCTCGGCGCTCATCAGGGGGCGGTAGAGCCACCATAGTGTCAGCAGGTTGCGCAGCGCAACGCGCAATTGATGAATCCCCTCGGCAGCGGGCTCTCGGGCTATGTGCCGGGCCTGTTCGACTGCCGAGTCTACAAGCGGGGATGCGATAGCAGAAAACGCCACTGCGGCGTCTGGTTTGCCTTTGCCCATACGAACTCCCGGGGCAGTTTTCATGAGGCTGAGACAAGCTTGCGACTAGCAAAGCGATGCTCCGGTCCGCATTGCTCTCGGCGCTGTTTGTCACAGTGTGCCATGTTCCGTGCCCTATGTCCGTGGGCAGCTTCTGAATCGCGGCGGGAGCGTTCAGGCCGGTGACTGGCTTGGGCAGTGATGAGTCTGAAGGCCGGGCTTGGCTGCTACAGGTTGGCAACGAACACGGGCAGGCTCAAGGCTGCTTCTGGACCAGGGCCGTTCGGCCCAGTCTTGCCCCAGTCTGCATTGAGCCAGTCTTTCTTGACGATATGTTCTGCGATGGCGGCGAGCTCTGCAGAGGGGTCAATGGCGCAGCCGAAAGGCAGCCGGCCATGTGTGCTGGAGACAAGACTGAAGCGTAGCTGCCTCGTCTGTGCGTCATGCCAGCAATAGAAAAGCATGGATGAATTTCCGCTCAATTTCTCTCGCCTGGCTGTCATGACCTGGTTGATGAAATCGACAAGAGCTGCAGCACTAAGGACCAGGGACTAGTCATCGCACGGAGAAAAGCACCACAGATTGGACGATGCCTCGTGGTTGATGTCGGCGGCATCGATGACGACCTCGTCATCGCGCGCCATGGACAGCCATCTGCCTAAAGCCGGCGAATCCTTCACCGGGTTTCGTGAATGTCGAGCCGCACCGGTCAATGGAGCTTTCTGTAGTGGTGCTTGTTTCGACGCAGCGGTTGATGAGCGCATCCTCGAGAAGCGGGTAGCCAGTCATTGTGATGAGAGCTAAGCTTGCGGCCTCTACCTCAGGAGTCTCGCATGCCACAGACCATTCGACTGCACCGTGTGATCAAAGCTCCGCCCGAACGCGTCTATCGGGCCTTCACGACCCCAGAAGCCATGGTTAAGTGGCTGCCGCCCCATGGTTTCGCGGCGCAGGTGCATGAATTTGACGCCCGTGTGGGCGGCCGCTATCGCATGAGCTTCATCAATTTTTCCGCCAACAGTCAAAACAGCTTTGGCGGCGAGTTTCTGGAGCTGGTGCCGGGCCAGCGCATACGCCATACCGACCGCTTCGAGGACCCGAATCTGCCGGGTGAAATGATCACCACCGTGAACTTGAAAGCCGTGTTTTGCGGCACCGAGCTGCATGTGGTGCAGGAGGGTGTTCCCGACGTGATTCCCGAGCAGGCCTGCTATCTGGGCTGGCAGGAGTCGCTGCAGCTGCTTGCCCTCCTGGTGGAGCCGAGCATCCCTGACGGAGCGTGAAAACGACGCAGAGCGCGACATTGACGGCCGGAGGTCAATGCATGGCGTGATCCATGCGTCGGCGTTCCAAGAGAGGAGCAGAAACAAAAAAGCCCGCTTTGCAGCGGGCTGTCTTGCTTGCAAGCTCTGGTTTTGCTTGCGATGTTTGGTAGGCGCGATTGGACTCGAACCAACGACCCCCACCATGTCAAGGTGGTGCTCTAACCAGCTGAGCTACGCGCCTGTCGTCGATGGGATGAATTCTAGCAGCGGAAAAATGGTGGTTTGGGCAAAGTCGCGACTTTTTTGCGCCTGAGGCTGAATTTTTTCAAATCCGGCAAGCGGCTCAAGGCTTGGCGGGGCGCTGCTGATTCGCTACTAAACTTTGATGTGTTTTCCAACCATTGAATCGGCAACCCCATGACAAAAGCACAAGCAGGCATTCTGGCGTCTCTTCCTGAACAGGGGCGCTATGTTTTCTTTACCCTGGCCGGTGCAGGTGCAGATTTGCAGAATAGTCTGAAGAAATTGCAGACCAGTGTTGACGGTCAGCAGGTAGTGGCGGGTCTGGGCCTGCAGGTGCTGCAGCAGCTGGACAAGAAACTGCCGCTGATGCGCGAGTTCCCGCACCTCAAGGGCCCGCAGTTCGAAGCACCCAGCACACCTTATGCGCTGTGCCTGTGGCTGCGCGGCGATCAACGCGGTGAGTTGATCGCTCTGACGGCCAAGCTGACCAACTTGCTGGCGCCGGTCTTCAAGCTTGATCACATCGTGGATGCCTTTGTGCACCAGCGTTCGAACAACGGTCACGGCCGTGATCTGACCGGTTATGAAGACGGCACCGAGAACCCCGAGGACGATGAGGCCGTGGCAGCCGGCATTGCGGCAGAGCAGGGGCCAGGAATGGACGGCTGCAGCTACTGGGCCTTGCAGCAGTGGGAACATGACTACTCGGCCTTTGGCGGCATGAGCACCACGGAGCAGGACCATGCCGTGGGTCGTCGCCGCAGCGACAACGAGGAGCTGGACGATGCCCCTGAATCGGCCCATGTCAAGCGCACGGCGCAGGAGAGCTTTGAGCCGGAAGCCTTTGTGGTGCGACGCTCCATGCCCTGGTGGAGTGTCAGCCCGCAGGGCAGTGATCGCAGCGGCTTGATGTTCTCCGCCCTTGGCTGCAGCTTTGACGCTTTCGAGGCTCAGATGCGCCGCATGCTGGGCATGGATGACGGCATCAGCGATGGACTGTTCCGCTTTTCCAGGCCGCTGACGGGCTGCTATTTCTGGTGCCCGCCGGTTTCTGGCGGCAAGCTGGATCTGACGGTGCTGGGTCTCCAGGCCTGAGAAATGGCATGGGTGCAAAGAAAAACGGGCCATCTGGCCCGTTTTTTCATGTGCTGCCCATTCCCCGAGGGGCTCCTAGTTGGCCTTGCCTGCGCTGGCCGAGGTCTGGGTGGCAAACGTGATCTGCGACAGTCCCGCGTGGCGGGCCGCTTCCATGACGGTCACCACCGACTGGTGCGGGGAGTTGGCATCTGCACTGATGATGATCACGCTGTCATTGCCCGCCGTTGCCGCACCGGACAGGGCGGCGGCAACAGAGGAGACGCTGCGGTCATCCACGCCTTGCTTGTTGACGGAGTAGCGGCCATCAGCGGAGACGCCGACGATGATTTCCTTGGGGCGATCGCGTTGCTGCTCGGTGTCGGCCACGGGCAAGGTCAGCTGCAGCTCGGTGAACTTGCTGTAAGTGGTGGAGAGCATCAAAAAGATCAGCACCACCAGCAGCACGTCGATGAAGGCAATCAGATTGATCTCGGGCTCATCGCGGTGACGAGGACGGAAGTTCATGATGGATGCGTTCCGCTTCTTACTTGGCAGGCTTGAGGCGACCCAGATGGCGCACGAACTGCTCGGACGCCAGTTCCATGCCCAGCAGATAGCCGTCCACACGGCCGCGGAAATAGCGCCAGAAGATCAGCGACGGAATGGCCACCATCAGGCCGAATGCCGTGTTGTAGAGCGCAATCGAGATGCCATGGGCGAGCTGGGCGGGGTTGCCGGCGCCGGAGCTGGCTCCGGGCTGGGAGCCGAAAATCTCGATCATGCCGATCACCGTGCCCAACAGGCCCAGCAGCGGCGCGGCCGAGGCAATGGTGGCCAGGGCGCTCAAATACTTTTCCAGCTTGTGAGCGGCGGCGCGGCCCGCGCCCTCCATGGCCGAGCGCAGCTCTTCCTCGCTGCTTTCGGGATGTGCCTGGCGGGTACGCAGACCAGTTGCCAGAACCTCACCCAATACCGAGCTTTGGGCCAGTTGCTGGGTGGTTTCAGCGCTGGGCAGGTGCTTGGTGGAGACCGAAATCGCTTCATTGAGCAGATTGGTCGGCGCGACCTTGCTGGCTTTCAGCGAGGCAAAGCGCTCAAAAATCAGGGCCAGGGCCAAAATCGAGCAGGCAATCAAAGGCCAGATAGGCCATCCTGCGGCTTGTATGATCGACAGCAACGTTGCTCTCCCTCGTCGTTCAGAAATTGCAGCCAACGATTATGACCCACTGCCGTGCCGCTGCGACCCGTTTTTACAGGCCTCGTACGGCAGGCTTGAGCCAGCGCAGCAAGATCGTGCGGCAGCGCTTGAAGCGCACGGAGCTTGGAGCGGTAGAGCAGGCACAAAGTGCTTGCGATTCTTTGCGAATGCTTTCGCGTATATCACAGAAATCTGTGGATAACTTTGTGATCTAGTTGCTATGCCGGTCGGTTATCTGCTTCGCTTTAAAGGCTTGTTACGAGTTTGACACCTGTGTAAAGCCTTATAAGTTGTTTTAAATCAATAAGATGGATGATGTTCTTCATGTGTTGTTTAGGATTTTTCTGGCTTTGTCGCCGACAGGGCTGGACGCCGACATCTGTGGAGAATCCGGCCCGCGTAAGACCTCGCTGACACCGCATGAATTCAATGTTTGAACGTCCAAACTCAGCAGCCACGCCGCATGTGTGGGAAGTTGGCGCGCTATGCCACGCCATTGGCGATGCCTTGCAGGCGCGCTTCAATCCGGTGGCCGTGCGCGGCGAGCTCAGTGGCTTTTCGCGCGCTGCCAGCGGGCATTGCTATTTCAACCTCAAGGACGCGAGCGGGCAGATTCGCTGCGCCATGTTCCGTCGTGCGGCCGAGCAGGTCGGTTTCTCGCCACGTGATGGCGAGCTGGTCGAAGTCAGAGGGCGTCTAGGCGTCTACGAGCAGCGTGGCGATCTGCAACTGGTGGTGGAGAGCATGCAGCGAGCCGGACAGGGGGCCTTGTTCGAGCAGTTTCTGCGCCTCAAGGCCCGGCTGGAGTCCGAGGGACTGTTCGACCCTGCGCGCAAGAGGCCGCTGCCGCCTTTGCCGCGCGGTATTGGCCTGGTCACTTCCCTGGGGGCGGCAGCCTTGCACGATGTGGTGACGGCGTTGCGCCGCCGCGTGCCGCATATCCCAGTGGTAATTGTTCCTGCCCTGGTACAGGGGGCCCAGGCACCGCAGTCGCTTGTGCAGGCGCTATCAAAACTGTATCGCCTGGCGCAAGAGGGAAATGAGGCAAGCGGCGATTTTCGTGTTGAATCTGCACGGCAGCCGGTGATAGACACCATCTTGCTGGTGCGCGGTGGCGGCTCGCTGGAAGACCTGTGGGCCTTTAACGACGAACAACTGGCGCGCACCATTGTGCAAAGCCCGGTGCCGCTGATCAGCGGCGTGGGTCACGAAACCGACTTCACCATTGCCGACTTTTGCGCCGACCTGCGCGCGCCCACGCCCACGGCTGCGGCCGAGTTGGCCGCCCAGCCGCGCGAGGTCTGGCTGGGTGCGCTGGCTCTGGCCCAGGACCGTATGGACAACGCGGTGCAGCGTGTGCTGGACCGCCAGGCCCAGCGCCTGGATATCGCTGCACAGCGTTTGGGGCGGCCCAGCGAGCAGTTGGCGCGCAACCAGCTGCAGCTCAGCCGTCAGGCCCAGCGCCTGCGCCACTCCATGCTATTGAAGTTGCAGCGGATTGCGCAGAACCAGCAAGCGCTACAGGTCAATTTCCCCAATATCTTCCAGCGCAATCTGGAGCAGCAAAAGCAAGCGCTTGATCGTATCGACCTGCGCTTGCAACTGCTGGATCCGCGCCTGGTGCTGCAGCGCGGCTATGCCTTGCTGACGGATGAGCAGGGAAGGGCTGTGACCCAGGTCAGGCAGGCCGTTCCGGGAGCGGCGTTGAAGGCTCAGTTGTCGGACGGGGCGGTGGATGTGGTGGTCACTCAGCCGCGCCTGCTTTGATGCTCGCCAGCCACAAGCTGGCTGCAAAACACCTGCACGCTAACCGGGTTCTTCATCAGAACTCTTTTGCAATCGGCGCAGGCAATGCAACAGGGGCCAGTGTTCATGCGCTGTAAGCCGTGAGCGCATGCTTTTGGCTGCGTGCGCAATAGTCCTGATGAGTGGCGCGCAGCCACTCAGTTCTTTCTACAATGGTTCGGTTAGTGCAATACTTGACGTCTGTAGTACAGCAATGTGCCGGCCGGCACAGCGGTCACCGCTCAGGCGCCTTGGCACTGGACGGCCCCCAAAAATTTCAACCACGAGGAAAACCATCATGGAACGCACTCTGCCCCCCCTGCCATACGCTATCGATGCACTGGCTCCGTTCGGTTACAGCCAGGAAACCCTGGAATTCCACCATGGCAAGCACCATAACGCCTATGTGGTGAACCTGAACAACCTGCAAAAGGGCACCGAATTCGAAAACATGGATCTGGAAGAAGTCGTCAAGAAGTCTTCCGGCGGCATCTACAACAACGCTGCCCAGATCTGGAACCACACTTTCTTCTGGAACTGCATGACCCCCAACGGCGGAGCAGAACCTACAGGCGCTCTGGCTGATGCCATCAACAAGAAGTGGGGCTCTTACGCCGAGTTCAAGAAGGCTTTCGTGGCTTCCGCTGTCGGCAACTTCGGTTCCGGCTGGACCTGGCTGGTGAAGAAGGCCGACGGTTCCGTGGACATCGTCAACATGGGCGCTGCCGGTACCCCCCTGACCACCGCCGACAAGGCGCTGCTGACCGTGGACGTGTGGGAACACGCTTACTACATCGACTACCGCAACCTGCGTCCCAAGTTTGTCGAAACCTTCCTGGAAAAGCTGGTGAACTGGAAGTTCGCCGAAGCCAACTTCGCTGCCTGATCACGGCAATGCGGCATCAGGTCTGCGGCTGCACGGTTCGGACCTGATCGTTGGCAAAAACCTCCGCAAGGAGGTTTTTTTATGCCTGTCTGCTAAGAATGAGGAGCTTTAGGTCTCCAGTTTTGATGGGAAAAGCGCAGGCGGCTATGTTTTTGATGACCTATTGATGCATGGGAGAGACTGGCATGGAGGAGCGTGAAGGCCTGGACGGTCAGGCGGTTTCCGGGTTGATGGAGGCAGGCGCTCGCATGCCCGTGTACTTTCTCTGCCATGGCGCCGGCCCCTGGCCCTGGGTGCCCGAGATGTACAACTGGCATTCGCAGATGGCAGAGGGCTTGCGCAATATTCCGCGCCAACTGGCGCGCAGGCCCAGGGCCGTGTTGCTGATCTCCGCCCATTGGGAGGAGCCGGTTTTCACCGTGCAGAGTGCCGCCCATCCTGGCATGCTGTATGACTATGGCGGCTTTCCGCCGCAAACCTATAACCTGCATTACCGTGCGCCCGGCTCGTCTGAGCTGGCAGGCAGGGTGCAGCAGTTGCTGGCGCAGGCTGGAGAGGACGTGCGGGCTGACGACCAGCGCGGCTACGACCATGGCATGTTTGTGCCCATGGCTGTGATCTATCCGCAGGCCGATGTGCCCGTGCTTCAGCTCAGCCTGCGCAGCAATCTGAATGCTGCAGAACACCTGGCCGTGGGCCGTGCGCTGGCCCCGTTACGTGATGAGGGCGCTCTCATCATTGGCAGCGGCTCCAGCTATCACAATATGCGTAGCTTCGGCCCCGTGGGGCGGGCGCCTTCCAAGCTGTTTGACGATTGGTTGGCCGAGACGCTGATGCAGATGGCACCTGCCGCGCGCAGCCGACGGCTGGCCGATTGGGATCGGGCCCCCGGCGCGCGTATGGCCCATCCGCGGGAGGAACATCTGCTGCCGCTGATGGTGGTGGTGGGGGCGGCCGAGCAGGACCTGGCCCGCCGCGTTTACTTTGAAGAGGCCTTCATGGACTCGGCCACGCTGTCCAGTTACTGCTTTCAGGCCGGGGCGTAGCTCAGAGCTCCGCTCATTCCTGCTCGTCCAGTGGTCCATTCAAAAATTCTTCTCTGTCATCGTCAATCGAGTCGGCGGACGCTTGAAGATAGGCTGAGAAGCTGGGGGCAATCCAGCAGATCTGGTCGGGGTCGTGCACATAGGCAATGATCTGGCCGCGCTGTCCTTCAGGACCGGGATGATGATCGGCCATTAGCACGATGTCGCCATAGAAGCTGGCAAACGGCTGCCAGCCGGCGTGCCACCAGCGCCCGCTCAGGCGAGGGTCCTGGGACGCGGGGCCGGCCAGATCCCACATGCGCTGGGCCCGCTTTTCCATGCGGAGTGCCTGGGCCATGGCCTGCGGCGGCGTGAGAAGGTCCAGTGCATCCACAAAGCCTGGCCGCTGAAACAGGGGCTGGGTGCTGTCGGTGCTGCTGCCCGCAGTCAGGTGCCAGAATGCGGCAAGATCGGTATCCAGAGGCCCCAGCACGGCGGCCAAAGCGGCCAGATCCTGTTCGCTGGCCGGCGGCAAGGGGTGAAAGCGTAGCTGGAATGCAGCATACACAGCCTGCAAATGCGCAAGATATTGGTCAGGTGTCATGGTGGCAGGCGTAGTAGTCCGAGGTAAGTGAATTGGACAGCGAGGTCGGACTGGCCGCGGTTGTTGGGGAATGACTGCTTGGGTACAAAGTGCGGCTCTTTGGATTTCCAGTGTAGTAAATCCGCGGTCTTTGCTTCATGCCAGCACTCCTTGCGCCAGAGGCAGTCATTGTGTTGCATTGTCCAGTTGAATCCACAGACGATAGTGATCAGCATAGCGCCACTGGCGTACTTACTTTTTTGCGTGGTGCGCATTTGAAGCGCTTCTTGTGTGCTTGGAATTCAGTCTGAGGCCGGAAGCAATAAGGTCGGCAGTTGCTTTTGGTTTCGACCTTTGAATATCATTTAAAGCAAATAGATGCCTGACGATTATAAGTTTGAAAAAATGCAAGCTCGTATGAAGTTGGCAGTGAGAATGTATTGAGCTATGAATGTGCGAAGCTCGGGGAAAAGGAGCGAGCCTTGCAACCGTGGGATTATTTCTCGCTATAGGTTAATTGGTTGTCGGCTGAATTTATTGAATTTGTTGGCATGAAATTTCAGGCCTATCTATGAGATTTATGAGTATTTTTTTGTTGGTAGATGCGTGATTTCATGTAATTGGCTATCCCGAGAAGGATGATTTATTCCGTAATTGGCATTTTGTGAAATCCTCGGCCCATTGCTGGAAATCGCTGGAAGGCATAGGTTTAGCGATGTAGTAGCCTTGTGCAATATCACAGCCAAGATCCTTGAGAAGATCCCAGTGCTCTTTGGTCTCCACACCTTCGGCAACTGTCTTCCGTCCAAGATCATGTATGAGATCAATGGTGGAGCGCACAATCGTGGCAGAATCCCGATCGCGATGCATTGCAGAAACGAATGATTGGTCGATCTTGATGTAGTCTACTGGTAGTTTTTGTAGATAGCTCAATGAGGAGTACCCTGTTCCAAAATCGTCCACATAAAGAGGAATCCCAGCATCGCTCATCTCACTCAGTGCTCGTAGAGCATATTCAGCATGCTCCATTACGGTGCTTTCCGTAATCTCGATTTCCAATAGTCCGGTTGACACAGAGCGCTCTGAATGCCATTGGCGATATTTGGCGAAAAGCTGCTCATCTCTGAAGTTTCGCGCGGAGAGATTGATTGCTATAGGAACAGCACAACCTTTTGCCTGCCAGCTCTGCAGCAGATCAAGGGCTGCGACAATGACCCATTCCGTCAAAGGCTTGATCAGGCCTGTTTGCTCAGCCAGGTCGATAAACAATCCGGGAGGAATTAGGCCTTTAAGCGGATGCATCCAGCGTACCAAGGCCTCTGCTCCACAGATTTGCCCGGAGGAAAAATCAACTTTTGGCTGTAAAAATAGTCGCAGCTGGTTGCCTGCAATGGCTCGCCGAAGTTCCCCTGCCATGGTCAAGCGTCCCGCTTGATTTTTCTGATGCGACGGGTCGAATACGCACTGGCTCAATCCGCGGGCCTTGGCTTGATGGGTGGCCTTTCCCATTTGACGCAATAGTTCATCGGCAGTTGTGCCGTGTTCGGGAAACAAAGCTATGCCAGCTCTTGCGCTGACATCCAATTCAATATCTGCGATCGGGAAAGGGCGGGAGATGGTTTTTTCCAATTCTTCGGCCAAGGCTACGGCGGAACCTCTATCCAGAGTGGGTGCTAATACTGCGAATTCGTCTCCGCGTAAACGCGCAATATGTGCAGAATCAGGAATGCTTTGCCTTAGGCGCTCTCCGAAGTCTCTAAGAATCTGGTCCCCATTAGAGAAACCTAGCACCTCGTTGATTTCTCGAAGGCGTTCAATATTGAATTGCAAAGCCGCGATTGGTTCTGGATGTGAAGAGCTTTCTTCAATTTTCGCAGTCAGAACTTCCCTGAATTCAATCGAATTGGGTAGTCCAGTCAAGGGATCATGGCGCAGCATATGATTCATCTCTGCTTGTACACGTAGTTGCTCTGAGCGTGTACGCAGAATGGAAATGCCAAAGGCTAGATCGTCCGCTGACTCGGTCAGCAATGCGATTTCATCTTCGCCGAACGCGTCTGGTTCGGTGTCATAAATGGATAGTGCACCAATGACTTCGCCCTCAACTAATAAAGGGCAAGATACACCTGATTTAAGTTCACCAAGCTTGTCGCTCCATCGAACATGGTTGGAATCTACGCGCATGTCTCGGACAAATTGAACCTTGCCGCTGCGAATTGCGCTAGATGTCAGGCTTTGGCCTAGCTCCGTATCGGCTGCTATGAGTCCTAGGCTGCGAAGTGCTTCTATACCGCCTGGATAATTGCACTCGGCCATCGGACGTAGTTGTTGATCTGGCTCGTTACCCGAATACCAGACGGCAGCCATGCCATAGCCTCCTGCAGCCACGATGGCTCTGCACATGTTTTCAAGCAGACTCTGTTCTTCGCTGGCACGTAGCATGGTGCGATTACCGGCGCTCAAGGTTCGCAGTCCGCGGCCAATATGCTCTAACTCATGCACTCGTTGTTCAAGTTCCCCATTGAGCGTCTGGATACGTTCTTCATAGTGCTTGCGCTCAGTAATATCGGTGCCCAATACGTAATAGCCAGCAACCGTTCCATCGGCTTGGTGTTTGGGAACATACTGAATAGTCTGCCAAACTCCTGGAAAGGGCTGCCAATCATATGTTTGCGGCTCTCCTGCGAGGACCTTGCCGATCAAGTCATTGGCAACAACATAGCGTTCCTCTCCGAGGATTTTTCTTACCGACTCACCCGTGATGTCTTCGCGGTCAGGTGCAAAGCACTCCCGGTACTGAGTGTTGACGTACTCGTAGTGCTGTTGTGCATTAACGTAGGCAATCAGCGCCGGAACGGCGCTGATGACGTTGTGCAAATGGCTTTGAATCTCATGCCATTGCAAAGTGCGTTGGTGCACGTCAGCTTCAAGTGACGCGTTTTGCTCGCGGATGATCCGTTGTGCCTTTCGCTCCAAAGTAACGTCCCGAAAGACTAGTACAGCACCTCGTAGTTGGCCTTTGGAATCGCGGATGGGGGCGGCGCTATCAGAGATTGGACGTTCGGTGCCATCTCTGGCAATGATTGAGGTGTAGTCGGCAAGTACCTGCACTTCCCCGGTGGCTAACACCGTTGCTACAGGAATATGAGCAGGTTCGCGGGTCTGCTCATGAATGATATTGAATACTTCCTCGATAGAACGGCCTTGAGCCTCATTAATACTCCAGCCTGTGAGCTGTTCGGCCACTGAATTCATGCGAGTGACTCGCCCTTCAGTGTCTGTTGCGAGTACTGCATCGCCGATCGAGTGCAAGGTAGTCACAAGGCTTTCTTCATTGTCAGCCAGAGCACGCTGACTCGCTTCTGTTTCGCGCAATTGACGTCTTATCAGAAGATAGGAGGAACCCAACAGCAAGATAAGTGCCACAGCGACCAATGCTCCAGCCATCACCAGCTTATGACGCGCTTGCTTGTGCTCGGCCTCTTCCAGAGCGAGTCGCAGGCGCGCCTCGGTATCCATCTCGCTCAGCAATTCATAGGTGCGCAAACGCGTGGATGCAAGCGTAGTTGCGGCAGCAAATGCATTTGCTGCCTTCTGACCCTGGGTATTGCGCAATTTTTCAATTTGGCGTGCAGCTGCCATGCGCTGGTCAATGACTTTACGCAGCTCTGTCCAGCGACGTTGTTGATCTGGATTATCGATCGTTAGTTGCCGTATTTTTTCCAGCGAAAGCTCTCGCTCAGCCATCGCTGCATTTCGCTCGGCAATATGCTCGGCATTACCTGTCAGGCGGAAATTTTGAGTGGTTAGTTCAGATTGGAGAGAATAGCCTCTGACGCGATCTATATTGTTGAGCAACTGGTGTGCATGTGTCACCATTTGGGCGGCTTTGGCTGCATCATTTGCGACTTCCCACGTCGACAGTGCCATCGCGATCACTACCAGCGCGGCTGTTCCAAATGCTGTGACAACCTTAGACTCGAAACTAGACCTCCGCACCATAGTACGCGCTCCTACGCTAGATGCAGGCCGCTACAAGCCATTTTCACTTGCCGCGGGCCTAGGCTGACTCACCATCCATGCAAGGGATCCAGACACTCCAGGTAGGAGGAATGTGCAGGGTCCCATCAACATGCAAACTGAGGGATACAAGCTCAAATATACAAACAATATGCGATTTGTTTCATTTGTTGTCATTGGTTCACATTGCCGGGGAGTTGAAATTTGCGAAATTCTGTGTGTCGGTTGCTCTTGACGCGTCTCTTTGCTAGTTCGGCAGAGCAATGTGATATTCAGTAGTCAGCAGATAAATAGCATTCTTTTTCAGCGTTTTTTGATACGATCAAGACGCATTACACAAATGCTGAATTCAATTTGCCGCGCATTTTTACGGTGGAGCCTCTAGAAGAGCTCGCTTTTTTCTTTTGAATTCTTGAGCCATATCAATTTGGAGAACGTTATAAAAACGCCCAGCTTTGAATGAAGACTGAGCAGTTTTCAGGAGTGGTGTTCGACGAGGGTTCGGCACACGAAAGCGAGCGAGGTGGCGAGGCTATCGCCGCATCCGGCTTCCTCCTGAGCGACTTGATCTTCTCGGGCTGGCCAAATGGCTTGAAGTTTCTGGACTTGGGCCGAAAGTCCTGCTTGGACAGGTGAGCAAGTCCCTTGTCGCAGCCCGCTGAATGTGGCTTCGCTCACGGCGTGGCTGTGAACCTATCAGCGGCATATCTGTGAATGACAGGCGACGCTTACATTGAGCAGCTTGCTTGGGCACAGATGGATCGATACGGTACGGCACGGCACATCCGCAGGGAGACTGAAGACACATGGTGTGTCGTTCGAGTAGGGGCAGTACGAGCTGAGGGCTGAAAAGCTCTGGAAAATCAAAGGCAAGGCCGCCATCAGCATCAACGACCGGATTCTGCAATCCGGGGATGCTTCAAGGACTTTGAGATGGAAGCCCGGCGGCGGGAGTGCGCGGTTGGCGGCGATGCGAATCAGCGCGAATGTGGCGAATTGGCGATTTAAAACCGGGCCAAGAGCGAGGAGCCTGCCGAGGCAGTGTTGAAAGAATCGCCAATGGGCGAGCAAGAACGGTCGCTGCGGCAGTCGGGAGAAATAAAAAGTGGCCGCTAGGGCCACTTTCAAATCTCAAACTGAGAACGATCTTGATCTTTGATCCAGTTCGGAGGCTTTCCTCGACCGGACCAAGTCTGGCCTGTGGTTGGGTCACGATATTTTGGAGCCACAGAGCCAGCCTCGCGTTTTTGTTTTTGCTTGGCGGAAGGGAAGACATCATCCTGTGTCAGTCCGAAAGCCTCGATCAAGCCTTTGATTTTTTGCACCGCGTCTGCGACTTCAGTCTTGCGGGCGGCAGCAATCTGCTGCTCAAGAGCCTCGCGTTGTGCCAACAAATCCTTATAAGAATGTGTACTCATCTAAAAGAGGTCCTATGTAAAGTTATGAACCAGCACTAAAGGGATGCACCCATACATGAGATACGTCGTTTATGCAGTTGGTTCACTTTCAATCGAAAGTGACCGCGTACATTGTGTCTTGGTTTGAGGTACGTCAACTCCAAAAGCTCAGGCGCACACAAAAAAATAAGATGAGCTTTAGAGACAAGCAGGTTTAGAGACAAGCAGGTACTGAAGCGTCTCGTACTGCACGACGTCTTATTCAAAGGTATGGAGCGATTGGCTAGGTGTGACCAGAAGCCATCCTATTGAGTGCCCACAAAGCATTCGTTCGGCGCTCGCGGTAAGCCGACTTGAGCCGCTCAGTCAGAAGTGACCCATATGGTTTTGCAGGACTCCTTTTCAGCAGAAACCTACAGGGCAGCTAAAGGCCTGTTCTTGCCAGTGCTCCCGGTTGGAGGTCAACTGGTCAACGCATCCATCCAACGCCCCCATCGTCAACGGAGACTGGTCGATGGGTGATAAAACAACACATTCGAGGACGTGATCGCTTGCCAATTTGTCAGCCTTGGTGCCAAAGCCTGTGCTACTTTGTGCCAAAGGCCGCGCAACGCAACTCTTCAACGCAACTTGCACGGCTGTGATGGCCGCTAAATGGATGCGGCAGTGCGACTTTTTTACATGGCAGAAAACCGGGAAAAAAAGCCTGTTTCCCAATGAAAACGCCTTTTGAAAGTTGAGCTAAATCCTTGAGTCTTGTACAAGACTTAAAAAAATCGGCCCGGTTGCGCGTAGAATTTTGTATTGTGGGAACGCATTGCATCAAGAAAGTGTCGTCCCGCTGTGTCAGGCCCCATTGCGCAAGCCCGGGATGCAGGCCCAAGGCACCTTTCCCCCTTTTTTCACAACCTGAGACAAGAGATGAGTACGCAGCAACCCACCATCATCTACACCTTGACTGACGAGGCTCCCCGCCTGGCTACCAGCGCATTCCTGCCCGTGATCCGTGCTTTCGCAGCACCGGCCGGCATCAATGTGGAGACCAGCGATATCTCGCTGGCAGGCCGCATCTTGGGCGAGTTCCCCGACTTTTTGACCGAAGCCCAACGCGCTCCGAACAACCTGGCTGAACTGGGCAAGCTGACGCTGACGCCTGAAGCCAACATCATCAAGCTGCCCAATATCTCCGCATCCGTGGGCCAGCTGCAAGAAGCGATCAAGGAGTTGCAGGGCAAGGGCTACGCCATCCCCGACTATCCTGAAACCGCCACGACCGATGCCGAAAAGGACATCAAGGCACGCTACAACAAGTGCATCGGCTCTGCCGTGAACCCCGTGCTGCGCGAAGGCAACTCGGATCGCCGCGCGCCTGCAGCGGTCAAGAACTACGCCAAGAAGCACCCCCATTCCATGGGTGAGTGGAAGCAGTGGTCGCAAACTCATGTGTCGCACATGGAAGAGGGCGACTTCTACCACGGCGAAAAGTCCATGACGCTGGACAAGGCCCGCGAAGTGAAGATGGTGCTGGAGACCAAGTCCGGCAACAGCATCGTTCTGAAGGACAAGGTCAAGCTGCAGGCAGCAGAAGTGATCGATTCCATGTTCATGAGCAAGAAGGCCTTGTGCGCCTTCTATGAAAAGGAAATCGAAGACTGCCGCGAGTCGGGCATCCTGTTCTCGCTGCACGTGAAGGCCACCATGATGAAGGTATCCCACCCCATCGTGTTCGGTCACTGCGTGAAGATCTTCTACAAGGAAGCCTTCGAAAAGCACGGCAAGCTGTTTGATCAACTGGGCGTGAACGTGAACAACGGCATGGCCAATCTGTACGAGAAGATTGAGACCCTGCCTGCTTCGCAGCGCGAAGAAATCATCCGTGACCTGCACAAGTGCCAGGAGCACCGTCCGCGTCTGGCCATGGTCGATTCCGCCAAGGGCATCACCAACTTCCATTCGCCCAACGACGTGATCGTGGATGCTTCCATGCCCGCCATGATCCGTGTGGGCGGCAAGATGTGGGCCGCTGACGGCAAGCCTTACGACTGCAAGGCCGTGATGCCTGAGTCCACCTTTGCCCGTATCTACCAGGAAGTGATCAACTTCTGCAAGTGGCACGGCAACTTCGACCCCAAGACCATGGGCACCGTGCCCAACGTGGGTCTGATGGCGCAAAAGGCCGAAGAGTACGGCTCGCACGACAAGACGTTTGAGATCGCCGAAGACGGCGTGGCCAACATCGTGGACATCGCCACCGGCGAAGTGCTGCTGAGCCAGAACGTGGAAGCTGGCGACATCTGGCGCATGTGCCAGGTCAAGGATGCTCCTATCCGTGACTGGGTGAAGCTGGCTGTGACCCGTGCCCGTAACTCCGGCATGCCTGCCGTGTTCTGGCTGGACCCCTATCGTCCGCACGAAGCCGAGCTGATCAAGAAGGTGCAGACCTACTTGAAGGAATATGACACCAACGGCCTGGAAATCCACATCCTCTCGCAAGTGCGCGCCATGCGCTACACGCTGGAGCGCGTGGCCCGCGGTCTGGACACCATCTCGGTGACCGGCAACATTTTGCGTGACTATCTGACCGACCTGTTCCCGATTCTGGAACTGGGCACCTCGGCCAAGATGCTGTCCATCGTGCCTCTGATGGCCGGTGGCGGCATGTACGAAACCGGTGCTGGCGGCTCCGCTCCCAAGCATGTGCAGCAACTGGTGGAAGAAAACCACCTGCGCTGGGACTCGCTGGGTGAATTCCTGGCTCTGGCTGTCTCGTTTGAAGACCTGGGCATCAAGGAGAACAATGCCCGCGCCAAGCTGCTGGCCAAGACTCTGGACGAAGCCACCGGCAAGCTGTTGGACGAAGACAAGTCGCCTTCGCGCCGCACCGGCGAGCTGGACAACCGCGGTTCGCAGTTCTATATCGCTCTGTACTGGGCCCAGGCTCTGGCTGCTCAGACCGAAGATGCAGCACTGGCGGCCAAGTTCGCACCTCTGGCCAAGAGCCTGACCGAGAACGAAGCCAAGATCGTGGCCGAGATGAAGGAAGTGCAAGGCAAGGCTGCCGATATCGGCGGCTACTACATGCCCGACGTGGCCAAGCTGGACGCCGTGATGCGCCCCAGCGCCACCTTCAACGCCGCCATCGCGTCGGTGTAAGCCAGCTTGCCTCGCAGCGCGGGTTGCCCCGCCTGCGTGCAGGCAGTGCTCCATAAAAAGCCGGTGGACCTGAAAAGGTCGCCGGCTTTTTTTGTGTCCGGTCTCAGTAGTTGCTATATAAATAGAAGCTTCCTGTGCCTGATGTATAAGCGCTGTAGCTTGATTTGATCCGAATTTATGAAAGGCGCTCCATGCCGCTGTATCAGTGTCCTTGCTGCGACTATTTCTCGCTGGATGAGCGTGGTGAGTACAGCATCTGCAGCGTCTGCTTCTGGGAAGACAGTGGCTGGGATGTGGACTGCCCGGATGAATACTCCGGCCCCAACCATATGACTCTGCGCGAAGGTCGGCGCAACTTTCAGTACTTTGGGGCCTGCGATTACCGAATGCTCAAGAGCGTGCTCCCACCGGCAGCGCGCAACCGCTATCGGCATGAACCGCGCGCTCTGAGTAAAGTGGCATCAATCCGCGTGGGGCAGTGATTGCCGTGCCTCGTCAACCCAGCGCACAAATCGTATGCCGGGATGCTGGTGCAGCAGCGGATAGCGTTGGCGGTGGTAGCAGTCCCAGTAACTGACGGCCTGCTGCTTGCAGGTAGTCACAAAATCGGGGTTTTCGGCAGCAAAACGCCCGTAGCTGTGTGGCGATAGCCTATGGGTCTGGGCTGTCAGATGCTCGGCAATTTCCAGTACATACTCGCCAGCCGCGCGGACCACAAACGGCCGCACCCAGTCGCAGTCATGCGCCAGCAACTGGCGCAGACAGATTTCGCGCACATGGCCGTTGGCGTGGCGGCTGCCCAGGCACAGGGCCAGTTGATGTGTGGGGCCGCTGCTTTTTTTGAATGCATTGCTGCAGCTCACGTTCGTCATAGTAGACGCGGTAGGGTGCATGCAGCAATTCGCCATTGATCCTTACCGTGAAGCCGGGGTAGGACTCAAGCGCTTGCGATTTTTCCAATCTCCGCAGCAATGCAACGGCGATATCGCTCAGTGCCTGTGGAAACCGCGGCTGGTAGAGCATGAAGGATGCTGATTCTGGCGGTGTTTAGCGATTGAAGGGCGCGCCACCCAGTTTGGTGCCGGCCTTGATGCCGCGCTTGGCAAACCAGCCCTGGTTCATCTCCAGCACATAGCGCACGGGCTTGGCCGAACAGTGGGAGTCCTCGCTCATGGGTTTCATGTCGGCCAGATTGACGATGGTGCCGTCATCGGCCACAAAGGCCGCCGTCAGCGGCAGGATGGTGTTGCGCATCCAGAAGCACTGCACGCCGGGTACTTCGAAGACAAAGAGCATGCCTTCCTGCTGCGGCATCTCCTTGCGGAACATGAGACCGATCTCGCGCTGCTGCGGCGTGATGGCCAGTTGGGTGTCGATGCGGTACATGCCGGCCGTCAGATCGATGCGGCGCAGATTCGTCTGCGGCTGACCTTCGTCGCGGGCCATGGCCGGGTTGCCGAACAGGCCCAGCAGGGCGGTGCAGGCCAGGGCCAGCAGCGGGGCGCGCCAGCCGGATTTGGGGATTGTCTTGGTGGGGAGGTTCTTCATGAGCCTTGCATGCCAAACAGGAAGTCGGAAGTCACAAGCCTATAGCAATCCGCGTGGGTTGCGGTGCAAATCGCTGTCGCAAATAGACGGCCGGAGCCGGTCTGCAAAATGCAAAGCCTGCAGAACTTTCCGTCCGGCAGGCTTTGGTGTGAGTCAGATCCGGCGTACAGAGGCTTGGAGTGCCGGTACCGCCAGACCGGTTTTCAGCGCGCGATCAGGCTGGCTTGTGCATCTTTTTGCTGCTGTGCTGCATATGATGCTTTTTGGCAGGTTTTGCCTTCATATGCTTGACGGTGGGCGCCGCTGCTGCTGCGGAAGGTGTGGCAGGCTGCGCCGGCGCGGCGGCTTGAGCAAAAGCGCCAGCAGCGAACGAACCAGCAATCAGGACAGCGAGTAGTTTTTTCATAGTTGCCAATTTCCTAAAGATGCGGCAATGCCAGGTTTCAGATTGAAGTGAGGAGCAGCCCATCTGTCCCTCACACCCTCTCAACAGCAGCTCTGTGCCGCCGTTGACAGGTTTTTATGCTGTATTTCTTAAAATTTGCTTAGAGCAAGGTGCCAAAATCGGGGGCAACAAAAGAGCACCAAAAAGGTGCGCCGCCGCGCAATATTCAAGACTAGGAGATTCCACAACATGAGCACGTCCCAGCACATCCAGGTTCCGCCGCAGGGGGAGAAGATCAGCGTCAACGCGGACAAGACACTGAATGTTCCGAGTCAACCCATCATTCCCTTCATCGAGGGCGATGGTGTCGGTGTCGATGTGACGCCGGTGATGCGCAAGGTGGCTGACGCTGCCGTCGCCAAGGTCTACGGCAGCCAGCGCAAGATTGCCTGGATGGAGGTGTATGCGGGTGAGAAGGCCACGCGCGTCTACGGCCCCGATGTCTGGCTGCCCGAGGAAACCGTCGCCGCTGTGCGCGACTATGCCGTGTCCATCAAGGGCCCGCTGACCACGCCCGTGGGCGGCGGCATCCGCTCGCTGAACGTGGCGCTGCGCCAGGAGCTGGACCTGTATGTCTGCCTGCGCCCCGTGCAGTACTTCAAGGGCGTGCCTTCGCCGCTCAAGGAGCCCGAGAAGACGAATATGGTGATCTTCCGCGAGAACTCGGAGGACATCTACGCGGGCATCGAATACGCGGCCGGCAGCGAGAAGGCGAAAAAGCTCATCGACTTCCTGGCCAAGGAAATGGGAGCCAACAAGATCCGCTTTCCCGAAACCTCGGGCATCGGCATCAAGCCCGTCTCGCGCGAGGGTACGGAGCGCCTGGTGCGCAAGGCCATCCAGTACGCCATCGACAACAACAAGCCCAGCGTGACCCTGGTTCACAAGGGCAACATCATGAAGTACACGGAAGGCGCTTTCCGTGACTGGGGCTATGCGCTGGCGCAGCGCGAGTTCGGTGCCGAGCTGATCGACGGCGGCCCCTGGTGCCGCATCAAGCACCCGAAGACGGGCAAGGACATCATCATCAAGGACTCGATCACCGACGCCTTTTTGCAGCAGATTCTGATGCGTCCGGCCGAATATTCGGTGGTGGCCACGCTCAACCTCAACGGCGACTACATCTCGGATGCGCTGGCCGCGCAGGTGGGCGGCATCGGCATTGCGCCCGGTGCCAATCTGTCGGAGAGCATTGCCTGCTTCGAAGCCACCCACGGCACGGCGCCGCGCTATGCGGGCAAGGATTATGTGAACCCCGGCTCCATGATTCTGTGCGCCGAGATGATGCTGCGCCACATGGGCTGGCGCGAGGCTGCGGATCTGATCGTCGAGTCGCTGGAAAAAGCCATCCAGAGCAAGCATGTGACCTATGACTTCGCCCGCCTGATGGACGGTGCGACCCAGGTGTCCTGCTCGGGCTTCGGGGATGTGGTGATCTCGATGATGGACTGAGCTGCGCCGCCTGCCTGGCAGCTTTGAAGATCTGCCGGCACTGCCATCTCAGCGGCCGCACCGTCTCCACGGTGCGGTTTTTTTATGCCTTCTTACCTGGGGCTTGTAGTCCTGAGGCTGGCGTGCAAAGCCTCGAAAGTATGTCGATGTGTATCGGCGTTAAGGCGTGCAATACACAAATGGCAATTAATTTCAGGTGAGGCTATGGCTCCTTCATCCAATGACGGGCGCTGGTACTGGCTTGCAGTGGCGTTGCTGATGCTGCTCATGGGTCTGTACCTGACCATAGGCGGCGGCATTCTGCTCGGCAAGGGAGGCAGCTGGTACTTTGTGCTGATGGGGTTGGCGATGCTGGCGTCGGCCACACTGCTGCTGGCGCGGCGCAGGGCTGGCGCCCATCTCTATGCGCTGGCCTTTGTGCTGAGCATGGTCTGGGCCTGGTGGGATGCGGGCTGGGAGTTCTGGCCGCTGGTGTCGCGCCTGATGGTGTTTGCCGTGCTGGGCCTGCTGGTGGCCCTGGGCTATGCACAGCTTGAGGCGGGCAAGCTGGTCATGAACGACTACGGACGCCTGGGAGCCGCAGTGTCGGTGGTGGTGCTGGGCCTGGGCATAGTCGCGACGGCCGTCAGTGCCTTCTCGCCCAAGGGCGTGATTGCCCCCGAGGTCACCGAAGTGCCTTCGGTAGGCTCCATGGAGATCAAGGCCTCGGACTGGACGGACTGGGGGCAGGGCCCCGCAGGACAGCGCTTTGCGGCTGTCGAGCAGATCAGCCGGGACAATGTCGACAAGTTGGCCGTGGCCTGGACTGCGCGCACCGGCGATGTGCCGCAGAGCACGGGCTCGGGTGCCGAAGACCAGAACACGCCGCAGCAGATCGGTGACCGCCTGTATGTCTGCACGGCCTACGGCAAGGTGCTGGCGCTGGATGTGGACACGGGCGAGGAGAAGTGGAAATTCGACCCCGAAGCCAGGTCGCCCAACTGGCAGCGCTGCCGAGGCCTGGGTTACTTCGATGGCAATGAGGCCGCAATCAAGGCCTCGGGCGCACTCGGCAAGCCCGGAGATGGTGTGCCAGGCTGCAGGCGTCGTCTGTTTCTGCCCACCATCGATGCGCGCCTGATCGCGCTGGACCCCGACTCCGGCAAGCCATGCACCGACTTCGGCAAGGACGGTGTGGTGGATCTGACCGAAGGCATGGGAGAGGTCAAGCAGGGCTGGTATCAGCAGACCTCGGCGCCGCTGGTGGCCGAGAACCTGGTGATCGTGGGCGGCCGCGTGGCCGACAATTTTTCGATCGACGAGCCATCGGGCGTGGTGCGCGCCTTTGATGTGCACAGCGGCAGGCTGGTCTGGGCCTGGGACCCGGGCAATGCAGACATCACCGGACAGCTGCCCCAGGGGCAGACCTATACGCGCAACTCGCCCAATGTCTGGGGCGGCATGTCCTATGACGCCAGACTGGGGCTGGCCTATCTGGGCACGGGCAATGCGACGCCGGACTTCTATGCGGCCCAGCGCACGCCGGAGATGGAGAAGAACAGCTCCGCCATCGTGGCTATGGATATCCGCACGGGCAAGCCGCGCTGGCTCTACCAGACCGTGCACCACGATCTGTGGGACTTCGACATTCCGTCCCAGCCCGCTCTGGTCGATGTGAGCAATGCCCAGGGCGGGGTGGACCCCGCGCTGCTGCAGGTGACCAAGCAGGGCATGATCTTCATGCTCAACCGCGAGACCGGCGAGCCTCTGGCAGAGGTGCAGGAGCTGCCCGTGCCGCAAGGCCATGTGCCCGGTGAGCGCTATGCGCCGACCCAGCCGCATTCCACGGGCATGCCCAATATCGGCAACCAGACCCTCAAGGAGTCCGATATGTGGGGGGCCACGCCTTTCGATCAGCTGCTGTGCCGCATTGCCTTCAAGGACATGGATCATCAGGGCGTGTTCACGCCGCCGGGAATGGGGCCGACGCTGCAGTTTCCGGGCTCGCTGGGCGGCATGAACTGGGGCAGTGTCTCCATAGACCCGATCAGTCAGACCATGTTCGTCAACGATATGCGCCTGGGTCTGGCGAACTACATGATTGCGCGCGCCGATATGAAGCCGGGCGCCAGCGGCATCGAGATGGGGGCCGTGCCCCAGGAGGGCACGCCGTTCGGCGCCATGCGCCAGCGCTTTCTGTCGCCGCTGGGCATTCCCTGTCAGAAGCCGCCCTTCGGCACCATGACGGCCGTGGATCTGAAATCGCGGCAGATCAAATGGCAAGTACCCGTGGGCACAGTGCGTGACACCGGTCCTCTGGGCATTCCCATGTGGCTGACCATTCCCATCGGCATGCCCACGCTGGGGCCATCCATGGTCACCAAGTCGGGGCTGGTGTTCTTCGCGGGCACGCAGGATTTCTATCTGCGCGCCTTCGACAGTGCCAACGGCAAGGAGATCTGGCGCTCGCGCCTGCCTGTGGGCAGCCAGGGCGGGCCCATGAGCTATGTCTCGCCCAGAACCGGCAGGCAGTATGTGGTGATCACCGCCGGTGGCGCACGCCAGTCGCCCAAGCGCGGTGACTATGTGATCGCCTATGCCCTGCCGCAGTAGCGAAGGCAATAGCGACAGGGTGTGGAGTCGCCGGCAGAATGATGCATAAAAGATAGCTGCTTGCGCTTGATGAATAATGAATTCAGATTGAATAATGCCTGAACTCTTTAAATATCAAGCGCTGCAAGCTATGAATAAAAGAGTGTCTGCTGCGCAGACTATGCCACTCAGCGCGCTGGCAGCTCGCAGCCGTCGGGGCCGCAACTGGGGTCGCCACTGGTGTCGGTGTTGCCGGCCTGCTGCTGGTTGAGCTCGGCAATCTGCTCGGCCCAGGCGGCCAGCTGCTGTTTCCAGCCGTCGACATCGCCCAGCCATTCGCCGATCTCGATGCGCTGCACGGCGCGTTGGCCAGCCTGCTCGGGGTGGTCGAATTCCAGCGCCAGGGTGGGGAAGCCCTGGCCCTGCACCATGCCCAGCCATTCGCGGCTTTCGGCAATATGCTTTTGCGTGGCCGCGCCGCTTTGCTCGGCGTAGGCCGCGTCATAGGCCGCGCTGTCCAGACCGATGCCGGCTGCCAGCTCGCGCAGCACGGCGGGCTCGCTGATGCGGCGGCCCTCCACATAATGGGCTTTTTGCTCGGCAGCCAGCATCTCCAGGCCCTTGCCGGCCAGCGCTTCGGCGGCCAGCAGGGCCGTGGTCGGGGGCTCGGAGTCCAGCGGCGCGCCAATGTCATTGAGCAGGCCGTTGAGATAGGCATCGCCAAAAGGCTGGCCCGTCATCTCGGCAATGCGCTGGTCGCTGGGCATGACTTTGTCACGCCAGTCCGCGGTGATGGTGCGCGTGTGGGCTCCGGTCAGCATACCGCCGGCATGCCATTGAACCTCGATGCCGGACACCTCGCGCGCGGCCTTGACCAGCGGGGCAGCGGCATAGCACCAGCCGCACAGAGGATCGAAAATATAGTGCAGCACCAGGGCGGGCAGCTTGGATGTGTTCATATTGGGCGACCTTGCAGGCCGGTAGATTTGCAAACAAGCTTCAATGTAAGCGCGGTAGCGGCGCTGGCGCCGTAATGGCCGGGTATGACCTTGGCGCCGGTCTTGGCAAAATGGCTGCATTGTCCTCAGCTTGTTTGCCTGCCCATGCGCCTGAATGTCACGCCGCCGCCCCAGTCCTCGCCAGAGTCCGAGCCTTCCCCGCAATCCGTGGCACGGCGCAGCACCATGCTGTTTCTGCTGTTCTGGCTGGTGGTCATGGCTGCGATGTATCTGGCCATGCAGCATTTCCTCAAGCCGGCCCAGGCCAAGGTCATGGCCGACGGCACGGTGCGCATAGAGCGCGGCATGGACGGGCATTTCCGTGTCAAGGGCTATGTTAACGATCAGCCCGTCACCTTTATGGTCGATACCGGTGCCACCTCGGTCAGCGTGACCGATGCGCTGGCCGAGCGTGCCGGCCTGGAGGGGGGCGAGAAAGTGCGTTTTCGCACGGCCAACGGCGAACGTGACGGCCGCATCGTCACCGCCGACGAGGTCCGTATCGCCAGCCTGCGTGTGCGCGACGTGCGCGTGGGCACGGGCTATACGGGCGACGATAGCGACGACGCCTTGCTGGGCCAGAACTTTCTGCGCTTCTTCGATGTGCAGATGAGCGGCGATGAAATGCTGCTGCGCCCGCGCAAGTGAGTGCCGTGAAGACACTGGCCGTGATTTTTCGCACTTGTGCGAGTCATAGGCCGCGGCAGCCCAAAAGCGATCGCAGACTGGATTAAAGTAGGGCGCTTTGCCAACCGGCAAACAGGAATAGTGCGCTGTGCGTGGGCCTCACACGGGCCTCTTGCGGTTGCCGCACTCGCCGCTCATGGGTGAAAGACATGTTCCGGGACTGTTGCCATTCAATGGACCGCAGGCGAAAGCTGGCTGCGGCAGACGACACTCAATGGACTGGTTAACCCAACTCTTCAAAGCCCTCAACGATATTGTCTGGGGCGTTCCCATGATCGTGCTGATTCTCGGCACGGGTTTTTATCTGCAGGTCCGCCTGGGCTTCATGCCGCTGCGCAACATCGTGCGCGGCTTCCGCATGATCTGGCGCAGCCGCCGTCCCGGCGACAAGGCCGATGGCGACATCACTCCCTATGCAGCGCTGATGACGGCACTGTCCGCCACCGTGGGCACGGGCAATATTGCCGGCGTGGCCACGGCCATTGCCGTGGGCGGCCCGGGCGCACTGTTCTGGATGTGGATGACGGCGCTGCTGGGCATGGCTACCAAGTATGGCGAGGTGGTGCTGGCGGTGAAGTACCGTGAGAAAAACGACCACGGCCAGTGGGTGGGCGGCCCGATGTACGCCATCAAAAACGGTCTGGGCAGCAAGTGGAAATGGCTGGGTACGCTGTTTGCCATCTTTGGCGGTCTGGCCGGTTTCGGCATCGGCTCCATGGTGCAGTCCAACGGTATTGCATCGGCCATGCACACGGCTTTCGGTCTGGAGAGCTGGATCACAGGCCTGGGCCTGGCCGTGCTTACCGGTGCCGTGGTGCTGGGAGGCATCACCCGCATCGGCGCGGTGGCCGAAAAGCTGGTGCCTGCCATGTGCGTGGCCTATGTGATCTGCGTGCTCTATGTGCTGGGCGTGTACTTCGACCGCATTCCGGCTGCGTTTGCACTGATCTTCGAGCAGGCCTTCAGCCCCACGGCGGCCACGGGCGGCTTTCTGGGCTCGACGGTGCTGATGGCCATCCGCATGGGCGTGGCGCGCGGCATTTTTTCCAACGAAGCGGGCCTGGGCACGGCCGGCATCGCCCAGGCTGCTGGTGCCACGCGTGACCCCGTTTTCTCGGGGCTGGTAGGCATGATGGGTACCTTCATCGACACCATCATCGTCTGCACCATGACCGGGCTGGCCATCGTGGTCAGCGGCGTCTGGAATTCCGGCGCTACCGGGGCCGTGCTGTCCACCCAGAGCTTCGAGGCCGCCATGCCCGGCGTAGGCAAATATGTGCTGGCCGTTTCGCTGTCGGTATTTGCCTTCACCACGATTCTGGGCTGGGCCTATTACGGTGAAAAATGCTGGACCTATCTGGTCGGCACCATCTGTGAAAAGCCCTTCCGCATCCTCTGGACCATCAGCGCCTTTGTGGGTGCCGTGGCCACGCTGGACTTTGCCTGGCTGGTCGCCGATACGCTGAACGCGCTGATGGCGATTCCCAATCTGATCTCGCTGCTGCTACTCTCACCCGTGATCGTGCAGCTCACGCGCGAATACTTTGCGCGCCAGGATAATCAGGCCTGATCATTTCGGCAGCTTTAGGCACTTGACGCACAAGTGCTGGAGCTTGACTTGACCTCACACAGGGCGCAGTTGTGCAAGCAGCTGCGCCCTGTGCAGTTTTGGGGCCGTGGCTGAAGCTGCCCCGCATATCTGCGAAAATACCCCCTATACAGGGAATGACTGTTGCGGAAAATCTTGCCGCAGCCGTTGTGCGTATCGAGGCTCGATCCACACCCTTGCTTCGTGGCCTGCCGGGCTTCATCTTGAGATGAGACTGCAGGTTTTTCATGTTGCCGAGCCTCAGGTCGAATCGCCGCATTGTCGCGATTCCCGCTTTGCGCCCGACCACACGCCATTGCCCGGCAGCCATGCAGGCCGTCAGGCGCAGCCATGGATAGTCCGCCGTGTCCCACCGCCAGCCCGTTCGCGTTCCCGAACGTCACCAGTTTGATGCCCTGATCGATGCCCGCTCGCCCGCCGAGTTTGAGCAGGACCATATCCCCGGCTCCATCAACTGTCCGGTACTGAGCAATGCCGAGCGTGCCGAGATCGGCACCATCTACAAGCAGGTCAGCCCTTTTGAGGCCAAGCGTCTGGGGGCGGCCTATGTGTCGGCGAATCTGGCACGCCATCTGCGCGAAACCTTTGCCGACAAGCCTGCCAACTGGAAGCCCCTGGTCTATTGCTGGCGCGGCGGCCTGCGCAGCGGCTCCATGGTGACCTGGCTGCGTCTGGTCGGCTGGAATGCCCAGCAGCTGGCCGGCGGCTACAAGGCGTTTCGCGGCCATGTGATTGCGCAGCTCGAAAGCCTGGTGCCTAAGCTGCAGATGCGCGTGCTCTGCGGCGCCACCGGCTCGGCCAAGACCCGTGTGCTGCATGCGCTGGCCCAAAGCGGAGAGCAGGTGCTGGACCTGGAGGGCTATGCCAGCCACAAGGGCTCATTGCTGGGCGGTCTGCCCGGTATCGAGCAGCCCAGCCAGAAGCGTTTCGAGACCCTGATTGCCGAGCAGCTTGAGACCTTCGATCTCTCGCGTCCCGTCTATCTGGAAGGCGAGAGCGCCAAGATCGGCCGCGTCGGCCTGCCGCTGGTGCTGGTGCAGCATCTGCACAAGGCTCCGGTCATCGAGGTGCGTGCGACGACCGCCGCACGTCTTTCCTATCTGCTGCGCGACTATGCCTACCTGGGGGACGATCCCGAAGTGCTGGCCACCAAGCTGGGCTGGCTCAAGGAGCTGCAGGGCAAGGAGACCGTGGGCCGCTGGCAGCAATGGGCTCGGGCCGGGGAGCTGCCTTCGCTGTTCGAAGAGCTGATGCTGCGCCACTACGACCCGCACTACGAGCGCTCTCAGTCGAATCACTTCGAGCAATGGCCTCGGCGCCAGGTTCTGGAGACAGACCAGCTTTCGGACGAGGCCATCGCCGGTCTGGCGCAGCAGATCATTGCGATGCAGGCGCGCTGAGCCAAGCCGCTTGTTCAAGCCTGCCAGCTGAAATGGGCCGGTGCGGTGCGGACTAGTCCAGCTTCATCACCATCAGCACCTCGTCGAAATACTCGCCGTCCACATACAGGGCCGCAGGCTCCAGCCCATATTCGCTAAAACCTGCTTGCTCATACAAGCGTAGTGCGTTGCCGTTGCCGGCATTGCAGCCCAGCATCAGCTGTCGCAAGTTCAGCGCTCTGCCGTGCTCAACAGCCATCTCCAGCAGGCGGCGGGCCAGGCCTTGGCCCCGGGCCGGCGCAGCCACGTACATGGCAAAGAGATTGCCCTTGTGCGCAGTCTTTTCTCCCTGCTCGCGATACATGCCCAGGGTGGCGCAGAGTCTGCCGTCGGCGTCAAAGCCTCCCCACATGGCTTGACCTGGCGTGCTGCCGAAACGACTCAGTATCTGCGCATCGCCGAGTGCCCGTTCGCTGGCAGGCGTGGCTCCGAAGGCGGTGGGGCATTCTGTCAGAGCCTGCAGGCGCAGGGCGCGATAACTGCAAAGGTCGGACTCGGTCAGTTGGTGTATGTCATATTGCATGGACCGAGTTTAGACATGCCCGGCAAAAATGGGCACCAGCGACAGCAGCAGCAGACCGGCCATCACGCCGTTGAACATGCGCAGGGCCTGTGGAGTGCGCAGTGCGCGCCCCACGGTGCTGCCGAACAGGGTCCAGACGCTGATGCTGGGATAGTTGACCAGGCCCAGAACAAGGGCCGACAATATCAGATTGACGAAAAAGCCTTCGCGCGGTGTGTAAGTCGCAACCACGCCCACGGCCATGATCCAGGCCTTGGGGTTGACCCACTGGAAGGCAGCGGCCTGCCAGAAGCTGAACGGGCGGCTGCCCGACTGACCCTGGTCCACGCCGCCGGCACGGGCGATTTTCCATGCCAGCCAGATCAGATAGGCCGCGCCCACATATTTGAGCAGGGTGTAGATGCGTGGCTCGGCCTCGAACAGCTTGCCCAGGCCCGCGCCGATCAGCAGCACCATGATGACCACGCCCAGACAGATGCCCAGCATATGCGGCACGCTGCGGCGGTAGCCGAATGTGGCCCCCGAGGCCGTCAGCATCACATTGTTGGGGCCGGGCGTCACGGAGCTGACAAAGGCAAACATGGCCAGTGGCAGGATGAAGGCAGAGGATTCAGGCAGAAATGGCATGGTGAACCTTGGAGCTGCATAAGCGTTGTGCCTCTATACTAAGATCTGTAGTCAGTACACTATCAGTACACTTGTGCAGGCCAGTTTATGGGCTGGCCTGCTCTAATTGACCTGACACTTTGAGGAAGCACTTCATGCTGGATGCTCATATCGGCGGCAGGGCAGCGACCCCGGCAGCCTTGCCTGTGGCCGCTACGGCATCCCTGGGCTGGCAGCCCATGCGCTCCAGTGCAGCAGGCCTGGTGGATCAGCTGGTCGAGCATTTCGGCGGGCTGATCCGCAACCACGGCCTGCGTGTGGGCGTGCGCCTGCCTTCGGTGCGGGCGTTGGCGGAAAGCGCAGGTGTCAGCCGAGACACCGTGGTCCAGGCCTACGACAAGCTGGCTGCCCAGGGCCTGGTGCAATCGCGGCGCGGCAGCGGTTTTTATGTGGCGGCCCAGCGCCGCGTGATGGAGCCTGCTGCCGTGGCTGCCGCCTCGGCGCAGCCGGCGGACTTCGACACCGCTTATCTGCTGCGCGGCATTTTTCGCGACGACAGCGCGGGCACCGGGGGCGCAGGCTGCCTGCCTTCGAGCTGGATGGACCAGGGCCTGATCACGGGCGCCATGCGCGCCATCACCCGTAACAATGCGCGGGCCGAGCAGAGCTTTCTCAGCTATGGCCATCCACAGGGCTTTCTGCCATTGCGCCAGCAGATCGCCTCGAATCTGCAGGCCCAGGAGGTGCCGGCTCATCCCGAGGCCAACCTCATGACGGTGGGCGGCGTGACCCATGGTCTGGACCTGGTGGTGCGCTGTTTTCTCAAGCCCGGCGATACCGTGCTGGTCGAAGACCCGGCCTGGTTCCTGATCTTCGGGCGGCTCAAATACATGGGCGTGAATGTCGTCGGCGTGCCGCGCCTGCCCGGCGGGCCCGATGTGGCGGCCCTGGCATCGCTGGCCCAGAGCCACAAGCCCAAGCTCTTCATCCTCAACACGGCGGTACACAATCCCACGGGACTGAGCCTGTCTGCCGGCGTGGCCCACGAGGTGCTGCGCATTGCCGAGCGCCATGATTTCCTGCTGGTCGAGGACGACACCTATGCCGAATTCCTGGGCGCCACGCCGCTGAGGCTGGCGGCCATGGACAGATTGCAGCGCGTGATTCTGGTGGGGGGCTATTCCAAGACCTTGTCGGGCGGCCTGCGCGTGGGCTATATCGCGGCCAAACCCGAGTATGTGCACCGCCTGACCGACATGAAGCTGCTGGCGGGGCTGACTTCGTCGCTGCCGGCGGAGCAGATCGTGCACCATATTCTGGCCGACGGTTCCTTTCGCAAGCATGTGGACCGGCTGCGCGAGCGCGTGGACCGCGCGCGCGGGCGCTGCCTGCGCAAGCTCGAAGCGCTGGGCTGCCATGCGGAGTACGAACCCGTGGCCGGTACTTTTGCCTGGGTCGATTGCGGCGTGGACACCGAGGTGCTGGCGCGTCAGGCGGCGCTGAGCAATCTGCTGCTGGCTCCGGGCCTGCTGTTTTCACCGCAGCAGGCAACGAGCAGCAAGCTGCGTGTGCCCGTGGCGATGGCCGACCAGGCCGAGCCATGGAAGGTGCTGGAGCAGATCCTCAGGCAGCTGCGCAAATAGCGCCGAAACCGGTGCCTGGGCAGGGCGTCGTTCACGATTGATAACAATCGCGCGCCTCTAGCGTGATTGAGCGCATCGCATCTGCTGTTATGTTTGTAGCATGACAGCAGCACGAGCTTTGCCCCATGCCGCCGCAGGCCACTGCAGGCGCGATTTCCTGCGTGCTCGCCCGCGCATGGGGCGGTGGCTGCTGTCAGGGCTTGTGCTTTGCGGTCTGGCCGCTTGTTCCAGCGCCCCCACGAATCACGGCGAAGTGAAGGGCGAGAACTTTCACTCGCTCGAGCTGCTGCAGTCCGACAGCAACCGCATGGCAACGCTGGCCATGAAGGAGAATTTGGAGAGCCTGTTTCTCATCATGGACAAGCTCTATCGCCGCAACCCCGCCGAATGGAAAAAGACGGCTTCCAGCCGTGAAGCGGCCATGACCTATGTGCGTATTGCCGTCATGGAGCGCCAGCCCTGGCATGAGCTGCAGGACAAGCGTGACGTGGCGGCGCTGTCCCTGGCCTTGCAGCCCGAGTTCGCCGGAGACCGGGTCGCAGCCTTCGTCCATGCTGCAGCCGATATGCTGATCACCGCGCATGGCGGGCGAACCAGCTTCACGCTGATCGACGGGCTGGACCCGCAGCATGTCTTCAATGCGGCGCGCAATCTGGAAATTGCCAACTGGATTCTCAACTCACGCAAAGCACCCGGAGGAAAGCCCTTGCTGCTATCGAATCAGATAGCGGAAGAGGGGCGCAATCTGAGCTTCGAGCGCGAGATGGGAAAGATCATCGGCCGGCTGGATCTGGTTGCGGATTACACCACCGAGCGCTATCGGCGCTCCGTCATCGGCTATGCGCAGGGGTTGCTTGCCGGCCCGTTCATGCAGTTTTTGCCCGTTCGATAGAAGTTCTTCAGGCCTCACAGAGCACGATGGTGGCAATCGCGGACGAGTCTTCCATGGCACGCACGGCGTGGGGCATATTGGCTGGCAGATGCATGAGTTGCTTGGGGCCCAGTTCATGCACGGACTGGCCGATGAGAACCTCGAGTCGACCTTCCAGGCATTGAAGGCTGACGCTGCCAGGCACGCGATGCGGCGGCAGCGACTGGCCCGAGCGCAGCACGACGCGAATGACTTCCAGATCTTCCGCCTTGAAGAGCACGCTCGAGTGAGCGGCAGGAAGCCTGGCTCCGTAAGGAGCGACATCCAGAGCTTGGTGGGTGGGCGTGGAGTGGATATGGTCCATGACAGCACCTGAGCGAAAGCGGTAATAAGGCATTCTCCCCCGAGTGGGGCCCAAGTTCAATCACCGTTTTGTGACAGCGCTGTAGGGCATCAGGCCTTATCGCCTCGTTTCGTTGCTCATCAGCGCTGTTTGGTGCGCATCACTGAGGCTTGGGCGCGACTGGCAGCTGTTATGCCAGGTGCCGCAGATTCTCGGCAGGCATGGGGCTGAAGCCTGCTGCGGCGCATGTATTGCCGCCAGGCGTCGGAGCCGCTCTTGCTCTCGCTGTCGCTGCTGCCACCGCCGCCGCAGCCAAAAAGCTCCGCTGACCTCGACGCCTCTGGACCTGGCCAGAACGGGCCGCTGTCGCCACCTCAAGGGCATAAGGGCTGGGGACGCAGGTACGAATCCGGCTCATTTCTCCGTGCAGAGGGAAGGCGAGGCGTCGTGCGCAGTGGCTGGGAATGTCTAGCTGGATTTAATGATTCGTAAATCGAATCATTCATGCGGTTTAAACAATTGGACTTGAATGATTGAACGCTTCAGCATGCAGTGCAGGCACCGGATACAGGTGCCGCAGCCTGAACAAGGAGACAAGCATGAACAAGCGATTCTTACTGCGCGCCTGTGCGAGCGCAGGCCTGGCAGCCACCATGAGCATGGGCTTTGGCGGGACGGTGCTGGCTCAGGAGAGCTATCCCGCAGCCCCCATTACGCTGGTGGTGCCGTTTGCTGCTGGCAGCGGCACCGATGCGGTGGCGCGCGTGGTGGCCAACAAGCTGGGCGAGCGACTCAAGCAGCCCGTGGTGGTGGACAACCGGGCCGGGGCCAATGCCCAGATTGCAGCCGCGCATGTGGTCAAGGCCAAGCCGGACGGCTATACGCTGTTCATGACCACCAACACCTCGCATTCGGCCAATCCCTGGCTGGTCAAGGGGCTCAAGTACGACCCAGTCAAGGACTTCACGCCCGTGGCTCGCGTGGGCGAGTTGCCGTTCGCGCTGGTGGTCCATCCCTCGGTGCCGGCCAAGACTGTGGCCGAGCTGATTGCTTATGCCAGGTCGCATCCGGACAAGCTCTCCTACGGCACGCCCAACAGCACCTCGCTGGTGGCTTCGGAAACCTTCAAATACATCACGGGTACGCAGATCACCGGCGTGCCCTACAAGTCCAGCCCGCAGGCATTGACCGATGTGATGGGCAACCAGATCCAGATGTATGTGGCCGACCTGGGTTCGGCCTGGGGCACGCTCAAGACTGAGCGCGTGCGCACGCTGGGCGTGACGGCGGCCAAGGGGTCGCAGCTGCTGCCCAATGTGCCCGCCATCGGCAAGACGCTGCCGGGCTTCGACATCACCTCGTGGAACGGCATCTTCGGCCCGGCAGGCATGTCTAAGGCCATTGCCGAGCGCATCAACAGCGAGCTGCAGCTCATTCTCAAGGACAAGGCCGTGCAGGAGCAACT
This sequence comes from Comamonas sp. F1-6, assembly GCF_039581415.1. Lineage (NCBI taxonomy): Bacteria > Pseudomonadati > Pseudomonadota > Betaproteobacteria > Burkholderiales > Comamonadaceae > Comamonas > Comamonas sp. F1-6. Next base: position 29,935 of record NZ_JBCPWN010000014.1, on the reverse strand, counting down.
GGCCCAGGTCGGTTTTGAAGTCTGGCCCACGGCCACGCCCGACGAGTTCGCGCTCTATGTGAAGGAGCAGCTCGCCAAATGGGGGCAACTGGTCAAGCAGGCCGGCATCGAGGCGCAGTGAGATGACGAGCATGTACAGCAATAGCAGTCAGGCTGCGGGCCACACAGCGGGCCCATCAGCGGGTGCCTCGGCCGGTCCATTGGCCGGTGTCAGGATAGTGGACATGACCTCGGTGATCATGGGGCCGTTTGCCACGCAGATTCTGGCCGCCCTGGGGGCCGATGTGATCAAGGTGGAATCGCCCGAGGGCGACAACATGCGCCATGTAGGCCCCATGCGCAACCCCGGCATGGGCCCCATTTTTCTGCAGGCCAACCAGGGCAAGCGCTCCGTGGTGCTCGATCTCAAGCAGGCCGCCGCGCGTCAGGCGCTGCTGCAGCTTCTGGCCGATGCCGATGTCTTCATCAGCAATGTACGCCCCCAGGCCATGGCCCGGCTGGGACTGGACTGGCAGACGCTGGAGCAGAGCCATCCGCGCCTGATCCATGTGAGCTGCTGCGGCTTCGATCAGGCCGGCCCCTATGCGACCAAGCCGGCTTATGACGACCTGATACAGGGGGCGACCGGCGTGCCCTGGCTGACCCAGCAGTACGGCGGGGGCGAGCCGTCCTATGCGCCCATGACGCTGGGAGACCGGGTCACGGGCCTGCATGCGGTCTATGCGGTTACCGCCGCACTGTATGCGCGCGAGAAGAGCGGCCAGGGCCAGGCGGTGGTCGTGCCCATGTTCGAGGCCATGACGCAGTTCATCCTGGGCGATCACATGGCCGGGCTGAGCTTCGAGCCGCCGCTGGGCGATGCCGGCTATGCGCGGCTGCTGACGCGCCATCGCAAGCCCTACCGCACCAGCGACGGCCATCTTTGCGTGCTGATCTACAACGACAAGCACTGGCACAGCTTCTTCAACGCCATTGGGCAGGGCGAGCGCATGCGCGAGCCCATGTTTGCCAGCCACGGCCAGCGCGCAGCGAATATCGATGCCGTCTATGCCGAGGTGGCGAGCCTGATGCGCGAGCGCAGCACGGCCGAGTGGCGCGCGCTGCTCGATGCGGCCGATGTGCCGAATATGCCCATGGCTTCGCCCGAGGACCTGCTGGCCGACCCCCACCATGCGGCCACGGGTTTTGTGCGCGAGATCGAGCATCCCAGCGAGGGGCGGCTGCGCACCACGGCCAATCCAACGCAGTGGAGCGCAACGCCCCCGGGCCGCGAGGCCAGCGCTGCGCCGCAGCTGGGCCAGCACACGCTGCAGGTGCTGCGCGAGGCGGGTCTTGGCGAGGCGCAGATCGCCGCGCTGCAGGCCAGCGGTGCCTGCATGCAGGCTTCATCATCCAACGATAAAAGAGAGACAGACATATGCCCCGCTATCTGATCCGCGAGCAGGACGTACAGGGATACAGCCCCGCCAACCACCACGGCACGGTGAACCGCCGCCTGGTCAGCCAGGCCAATGTAGGCGCCCAGCACATGGAGGTGGTGCTCGGAACGCTGGAAAAAGGCGGCGGTGCGCTACCACATGCCCACCCCGGCATGGAGCAGGCCTGCTATCTGCTGGACGGCACGGCCGAGGTGGAGGTGCAAAGCCAGGGCCAGACCGAGCGCTTTGCCATGCAGGCGGGCGACACCTGCTTTTTCCCCGAGGACTGCATGCATGTGTTTCGCGTCACCAGCGACGAGCCCGTGCGTCTGCTGGTCATCTACAGCCCGCCCTATGGCGAGAACCCGGCGCGCGTGCGCCGGCCTGATTGATTAAAAACAATAGCTGATAGCGCCTGTCAGGCGGGCGTTTGAGGCGGATTTTATTGAGATTCAACCGATAGAGAGAAGTCGCCATGGATTTTTTATGGAGCGCCGAGCAGGAACAGATCCGGGACGCCGTGCAGCGCGCCTGTGCGCCTTTCGATGATGACTACTGGCTGAAGAAGGACAGGGACGGCGGCTTTCCGCACGACTTCCACCAGGCCCTGGCCGAAGCCGGCTGGCTGGGCATTGCCATGCCCGAGGAATTTGGCGGTGCGGGTCTTGGCATCACCGAGGCCGCGCTGATGATGCACACCATCTCGGCCACGGGTGCGGGCCTGTCGGGCGCCTCGGCCGTGCACATGAATATCTTCGGCTTGCACCCGGCCGTGGTCTTCGGCACCGACGAGCAAAGACAGCGCTGGCTGCCGCCGCTGATCGCGGGCCGGGACAAGGCCTGCTTCGGCGTGACCGAACCCAATGCCGGGCTCAACACCCTCAAGCTGCAGACCCGTGCCGTGCGCGAAGGCGATGTCTATGTGGTGCACGGGCAGAAGGTCTTCATCTCCACGGCCCAGGTGGCCAACAAGATATTGCTGCTGGCTCGTACCAGGCCCGTGGAGGAGTGCAAGGGCACCGAGGGCCTGTCGCTGTTCTACACCGACCTGGACCGCAGTCGCATCGCCGTGACCGAGATCGAGAAGATGGGTCGCAAATGCGTGGACACCAACCAGCTCTTCATCGACGGTCTGCGCATCCCGGTGCAGGACCGCATTGGCGAGGAGGGCAAGGGCTTTTCGTACATCTTGCACGGCCTCAACCCCGAGCGCATCCTGATCGCGGCCGAAGCCGTGGGCCTGGGCCGTGCGGCCCTGGCGCGTGCCACACAGTATGCGAACGAACGCGTGGTCTTCGACCGGCCCATAGGCCAGAACCAGGGCGTGCAGCACCCGCTGGCCCAGGCCTGGATGGGCCTGGAGGCCGCACACCTGATGGTGCAGAAGGCCGCCTTCCTCTATGACAAGGGCCTGCCCTGCGGCGCCGAGGCCAATGCCGCCAAGTACCTGGCCGCCGAAGCCTGCGCCAAGGCCTGCGAGACCGCCATCTTCACGCATGGCGGCATGGGCTATGCCAAGGAGTTCCATGTGGAGCGCTATATGCGCGAGTCCTGGATTCCGCGCCTGGCGCCCGTAAGCCCGCAACTCATCATGTGCTTTATCGCCGAGAAGGTGCTGGGCTTGCCGAAGTCATATTGATGACCCCCTGAGCCGCTGCGCGGCTTCCCCCTGGAAGGGGGACGACGCCCTCGCCGCGAGGCGGCTCTTGCTCGGCGTCCCTGGCGAAAGGAACGATGCCTGCCGCCGTGCCTGCATGGCAAGATCAGGTTATGAAGACTCATCTGTTGCGCTATTTTGTGGTTCTGGCCGAGGAGCTGCACTTCGGTCGGGCCGCCCAGCGCCTGTGCATCACCCAGCCGCCGCTGAGCATGGCGCTCAAGGCGCTGGAGCAGGAACTGGGCACGGTACTCATGGAGCGCGACGCCAAGAACGTGAAGCTCACGCCGGCAGGCGAGGCCTTTTTGCATGAGGCGCGCAAGGTGCTGGCTCAGCTCCAGCATGCGGCCGAGGTGGTGCGTGGCGTGGCCCAAGGGCTGCAGGGGCAGCTGGACATAGGCATCACGGGGTCCATGGTCTACCGCCAGGTGCCGGGGTTCTGCCGGGCCTTTCGCGCCGAGCGCCCGCTGGTCGAGCTATGCCTGCACGAGATGTCCACTCGCGATCAGCTGCAGGCCATTGCCAGGGGGCAGATCGATTGCGGCTTTCTCAACATCGGCACGCCCCAGGACGATATACGCACGCTGTCCATAGGCGAGGAGGCTTTTGTCTGCTGTCTGCCCAGTGAGCATGCGCTGGCCCGGCGTGCCGAAATCGACCTGCGCGAACTGGCCCAGGATACCTTTGTCATGTTTGCGCGCGAGGTGGCGCCGGCCAACTACGACAACGTCATCGCCTGCCTGCAGCAGGCCGGCATCCATCCCCATACACGGCATGCCGCGCGCCAGTGGCTGACCGTCATGGCCTTGGTCTCTGCCGGTCAGGGCGTGGCCCTGGTGCCGGCCTGCATGCAGACCGTGGGCATGAACGGTGTGTGCTTTGCGGCGCTGCGCGGCAGCCGGGTGACCACTCCGGCCGTGCTGGCCTGGCGGCCACGGGGCATGCCGGCCGTACTCGAAGCCTTTGTGGCCAGCGTGCAGAACCTGGTGGAAGCCGGGCAGCCAACACTTCCAGCCGCAGGCAGCTAAGCCCGCAACTGTGGCGCCTCTTCGGCTGCTGAGCGAGAAAACCTGTTCCTTGAGGGCCGGCGCTCCTGGTCATCAAGAATGGCAATGCCTGTGGCTCAGCCGAACTGAATGCCCTGGGCCAGCGGCAGCTCGCGCGAGTAGTTGATGGTGTTGGTCGTGCGGCGCATGTATTGCTTCCAGGCGTCCGAGCCGCTCTCGCGGTCGCCGCCAGTCTCTTTTTCGCCGCCAAAGGCGCCGCCGATCTCGGCACCGCTGGGCCCGATGTTGACATTGGCCATGCCGCAGTCCGAGCCGGCCGCGCTCAGAAAGACTTCCACCTCGCGCAAATCGTTGGAGAAGATGCAGGAGGACAGGCCCTGAGGCACATCGTTGTTGAGCGCAATGGCCTGCTCCAGATCCTCATAGCTGAGCACATAGAGCAGCGGGGCAAAGGTCTCGTGCCGAACGATGCTGGTCTGGGCCGGCATGTCCACAATGGCCGGAGCCACATAGAAGCCCTGCGGAAACTGCTGCTCCAGCTGGCGCTGGCCGCCCGTCAGCAAATGACCTCCGTCTTTCAGTGCCTGACTCAGCGAGTGCTGCAGCGCTTCGAATGATGCCTGGTTGATCAAGGGGCCGACCAGGGTATCCGGCTGCAGCGGGTTGCCGATGCGCAGGCTGCGATAGGCCGGCAGCAGCCTGTCCAGCAGCGGCTGTTTGACATCGCGGTGCACGATCAGACGGCGCAGCGAGGTGCAGCGCTGGCCAGCCGTGCCCACGGCGCTGAAGACGATGGCGCGCACGGCCAGATCCAGATCGGCTGCCGGCGTGACCACCATGGCATTGTTGCCGCCCAGCTCCAGAATGCGCTTGCCAAAGCGCGCCGCCACCTTGGGACCCACGGCGCGGCCCATGCGGCTCGATCCCGTGGCCGATACCAGCGCAATCCGGGGGCTGTCCACCAGGGCGTCGGCGGCAGCCGCGCCGCCCAGCACGATCTGCGCCAGACCTGCCGGTGCACGGTCGCCAAACCGGGCAACGGCGCGCTCCAGTGCCTTGAAGGTGGCGAGGCCCGATAGCGGTGCCTTGTCGGAGGGCTTGAAGATCACCGGGTTGCCGCAGACCAAGGCAATCGCCGCGTTCCAGGCAAACACGGCACTCGGAAAGTTGAAGGCCGTGATGACGGCCACCGGCCCCAGCGGGTGGTATTGCTCCATGATGCGGTGGCCGGGACGCTCGGAAACAATGGTCTTGCCATGCAGCTGACGCGACAGGCCCAGCGCGAATTCGCAGATGTCCACGCCTTCCTGCACCTCGCCCAGGCCCTCCTGAGCTATCTTGCCGACCTCACAGGAAATCACATGGCCTATATCGGCCTTGGCGCGGCGCAGCTCCTCGCCCCAGAGCCGCACCAGCTCGCCGCGCACCGGGGCGGGCACGAGGCGCCACTGCTTGAAAGCCTGCACTGCATGGTCTATGACCTGAGGCACCTGGGCTCCGGGCAGGGCGGCCAGACTGGCCAGTTCCGTGCCGTCGATGGGCGAGTGCACGCTGATGTCCTTGCCCGCCAGGGCCTGCAGCTCTATGCCGCAGCGGCTCAGCACGGTCTGGAAGTCGGTTGCGGAGATGGCGGTCATGGCAGTCCCTCCTGATTGGTGTGAGATACAGGCTTCAGCCGAGCAGGCCTTCGAAGTAGGGGGCCACGCGGGTGTTCGAGAGTGCGGCCAGCGTGCATTGCTCCTGGCGCACAAAGCCCTGCTGCGGCAGCTGGCCCGTGGCGAACAGCTCCACGGCGGCCAGCATGCCGGCCGAGGTCGTCAGCTCTATGGCCGTGCGCTGTCTGCCGCGCAGCGCCGCACCGAAGATGCGGGCGCCGCGCGTCAGCTGCTCCAGCCGGCCCGCGAGCTTGCCGCTGGCCATGGCGGCAACCACCACCATGTCTTCACGGCTGTGGGGCACCGCGCCTTCGAGCACCTGGCGCAGCAGATCGCGTCGCTCGATCAGGCGCAGTCCATGCAGCAGCAAATGCATGGCATCGCGGTGGCCGGGGTGGCGTATGGTCTTGTAGTTGAGGTTGCGCACCCGGCCCTGCAGCGTCTCGCACAGCGTGCCCAGACCGCCTGAGGTGTTGAAAGCCTCGAAGTTCTCGCCGTCCAGGATCAGCGGCTCGACCCCCTCCAGCGGCGGCACCAGCATGGGCTGTCCATTGACGATGGTGTTGCAGGGCTTGCAGTACTCGTTGATGACGCCGTCCACGCTCCAGGTGAAGTGGTAGCGCAGCGCATTCGTCGCATGGCGCGTGAGCGCGCCCACGCGCAGCTGCAGATCGAACAGCTCGTCGAACTGCTGGGCCAGATGGCCGCCCAGCATGCCGATCAGGCCCGGTGCCAGTCCGCACTGCGGCATCAGCACCGAGCGCGTCTGCGCCGCCATGTCCTGTATGGCGCGCATGGCCGCCACATCCTCGGTCAGATCGAAGTAATGCACGCCCTGCTGCGCCGCTGCCCGGGCCACGCGCTCGGCACAGAAGAAGGGTAGTGCATTGATGACCAGCGAGTGCTGCTGCAGCGCGTGGGTCAGCGCCGCATCGTCGTCGATGTCCAGCTGCAGCGGGCGGATCTGCGGGTCGTTGCCGGGCGGGGGTTGCATATCGGCCAGCGTGACGGTGGCTTCATGCAGCTCGGCAGCCATGTCGGCGATCGTTGAGCCGATCTTGCCGGCGCCGAGGATGAGAATGTTCTGTCCAGTCAGCTTCATCATGGAGAACTCCTTGAGAGCAACGCAGCGATCACTTCCTCTGGGGCCATCTTAAACACAGGGCAGAGATTTGCACCACTGAGAAAAGCGTCAGCAGGAGTCGATTTGCGTGGGCAGACAAGGAGTCTTCAGCAGGAGCAGTCCGCTTCGGAAAGAATAGCTGTCAGCACTTGCGGAGTCAGAGCTGACAGCTTGACAGGCTTCAAGCCCGGAGGCCTGCCGTGATACCCGCTGCAGCAGAGCGGGGTCAGCTGGCCGGTGACCGGGTCTGGTGGTTAGTGCTTGTGCAGCACGATGGTGATCAGGGCCGAGGAGTCGTGTTCGGCCTCGACCTCATGCATGGTTTGGGCGGGCAGAAACAGCAGCTGCCCCGCGTTCAATGTCTGGCGGCTTGCGCCCTGGATGACGGCGAGCTGCCCCTCCAGACATTGAATCGTCAGTTCGCCCGGCACCTGATGCGCAGGCAGGCGTTTGCCTGCCATCAACACCAGACGGATTACTTCCAGGGTGTCGGACTTGAAGAGTGCAGCGGTCTTCTGGTTTCCCAGCGAAGTGCCGTGGGGCTGCACTTCGACGGGAACCCCGGGTTGGGCGTGGGGCAGGGCCATGGTCTCAGGCCTTTTTCTGCAGCATCTTGATGATGCTGGAAAAGTCTTCGCCGCCATGGCCGGACAGGCTGTGCGCCGCATAGATGGAGCGCGCCATGCCGCCCAGCGGCGTGCTGGCGCGGTTGGCCGTGGCGTTGTCCTGCGCCAGGCCCAGATCCTTGAGCATCAGGTCCGTGCCGAAGCCGCCTGCATAGCCCTTGCTGGCCGGCGCGTTCTCATGCACGCCGGGGAAGGGGTTGTATTTTTCAAGGGCCCAGTTGCCGCCCGAGCTGCGGCGCATGATTTCGGACAACACCTTGGGGTCCAGACCGTTGGCCACGCCCAGGGCGATTGCTTCGCTGGTGCCCACCATCAGAATGCCCAGCAGCATGTTGTTGCAGATCTTGGCCGTCTGGCCCGCGCCGACACCGCCCGCGTGGAAGATATTGGCGCCCATTTTTTCGAGCAATGGCTGGGCGCGTGCCAGCTGTGCGTCGCTGCCGCCCACCATGAAGGTCAGCGTGCCGGCAATGGCACCGCCGGTGCCGCCCGAGACCGGGGCGTCGATAAAGTCTATGCCCGCTGCCTGGGCCGCCTTGGCCACCTTCTGGCTGGTGGCCGCGGCGATGGTGGAGCTGTCGATCACCAGCGTGCCCTTGGCGATGTGCGCGAGCAGACCGGCCGCGCCGTCGCGGCCCAGGAACAGGCTCTCTACATGCTGGCTGGCGGGCAGCATGGTGATGACGGCTTCGGCGCCTTGCACGGCTTCCTGGGCACTGGAGGCCGCCTGTGCCCCGGCGGCCACGACCTTGGCGATGGCCTCCTGGCTCAGGTCGAAGGCTTTGACACTGTGGCCGGCCTTGGCCAGATTGACGGCCATGGGGGCACCCATATTGCCCAGACCGATAAAAGCGATTTGCATGTCTGTCTCCTTGCTGTTATTGAATTGATAGCGTCTAGCGCTTTATCCATAAGCGATTGATTGGTTTTTCGCTTAATTCTTGAGAATGGCACCCTTGTCAGCGAGCAGGCTGCGCAAGATGCTGCGGTGGCAATGCGCCTCGTCGTCGCAGTAGCAGCCCAGAGAAAAGGCGGAGCTGTGCGACAAGGCTGCGAGCAGGCCCAGGGTGCGATCGGCTGCGGGCTCGGCCAGTTGCTTGCGGAACTGCTTTTCAAACTGCTTCCAGAGCTTGTCGGCCTGTGCCTCCTGGCCGGCTGTGCGCAGCCTGATGGCCTCCAGGGCCTGCTGCATCAGCTCCACCTCGGGCGAGAGTTCGGGATACCAGCAGTCGTAGTAGTTGCGGCTTGCGAACTCGGCCTTGGGCACGCCGCGCGGCGGTCTGCGCACCGTACCTATGCGCAGGCCCTCGTCGGGGGCGCGTTCGCTGCCTAGCTGGACTATGCGTATGGCCATGAGGTCCGTCCTTTGTGCTTATTCGCTGTCGAAAATAGGATGTTTTCTGGGGGCGTCGGCATCAGCCGGTTTCGGGGCAGCCCTGGTGCGCTTGCGCCCGCTGCTGGTGCCCTGACCGGCAGGGCTTTTTCCACCGCCCGGCTTCTTGCTATCGGTCTCGCTGCTGGCCTTGCTGCCGGTCTTGCGTTTTGGCGTGGCCTTTGCCAACGGGTTGAAAGCCAGGGCTTCGCTGATCCAGTGCTGCCACTGTTCACGCCTGGCGTAGGCCGTGGGGCCGACGAGAAAGTAGCCGTCCATCAGTCCGCGCGAGGACAGCGGGCGCACGCCCGGCATCTCCGCAATCTGCGCATGACTGGCGGGGGGCAGGCGCACCAGCAACTCGTCGTTTTCCACGCCCAGGCACATCTTGCCGTCGACCATGAAAACATGGCAGCCGAACATGGTCTTCTCTTCCACGGCTGTGCAATCCTGCAGCGCATCGCGCACGGCATCTATGAGCTGCAGGGTTTCAGGGGCGATGGGCTTGGCGGGCATGACGATCCTTGCGTTGCGTGATGGCAGCAGCTTAGCGAATGACCTCCGGAGCATCGCCCTCCAGCATGCGCCTGGCAATGATGACGCGCATGATTTCGTTCGTGCCTTCCAGAATCTGGTGCACGCGGGCATCGCGCATCAGGCGCTCCAGCGGGTACTCGCGGATATAGCCATAGCCGCCATGCAGCTGCAGAGCCTCGTTGCAGACCATGAAGCCGGCATCGGTGGCAAAGCGCTTGGCCATGGCGCAGTAGGTCGATGCGTCGCGCGCGCCGGCATCCAGCTTGGATGCAGCCAGGCGCACCATCTGCCGCGCTGCGACCAGCTCGGTCGCCATATCGGCCAGCTTGAACTGCAGGGCCTGAAAGCTCGCAATGGCCTTGCCGAACTGCTTGCGCTCCTGCATATAGCTTTGTGCCTGGGTCAGTGCCCCCTGGGCTGCACCTACCGAGCAGGTGGCGATATTGATGCGGCCGCCGTCCAGGCCCTTCATGGCGATCTTGAAGCCTTCGCCCTCGCGGCCCAGCAGGTTGTGAGCGGGAATGCGCACATTGTCGAAGCTGATGACGCGCGTGGGCTGGCTGTTCCAGCCCATCTTTTCTTCCTTTTTGCCATAGCTCACGCCGGCCGCATCGGCAGGCACGGCAAAGGCCGAGATGCCCGAAGCCCCGGAGCCGGCATCGCCGGTTCTTGCCATCAGCACCAGCACATCGGTGCTGCCAGCGCCGCTGATGAAGGCCTTGCTGCCGTTGACGATGTACTCGTTGCCGACCAGTTCGGCCCGGGTCTTGAGCGAGGCCGCATCCGAGCCTGCGCCGGGTTCGGTCAGGCAGTAGCTGGCCAGCTTGCTGCCGCTGGTGAGCTGCTCGCCCCACTGGGCGCGCACGGCATCGGTGGCCCAGGTGCCCAGCATCCAGGTCGCCATATTGTGGATGGTGATGAAGGCCGTGGTCGATGGATCGACGGCCGCCATTTCTTCGAATACCAGCGTTGCATCAAGTCGTGGCAGGGCCAGGCCGCCAATGCTTTCCGGTGCATAGAGGCCGCAGAAGCCCAGCTCGCCGGCCTTGGCAATCGCCTCGCGCGGGAAGATGTGCTCGCGGTCCCACTCGGCCGCATGCGGTGCCAGCTCGGCCTGCGCAAAAGCACGGGCAGTATCGGCAAAAGCGCGTTGATCTTCGCTGAGTTCAAAGTCCATTTCATGTCTCCTTTTTTGTTCTACTCGTCTTCTGGCCCCTGACGGCTTTGCAGCTCAGTCCGGCGGCCCCTGGTGCAGCCAGCGTTTGAGCACCGCATCTCGGGCCGTGATCTGCTGCACCAGACAGCCGTGGTAACGGCTGGGCCAATCGGGCTGCGCTTCAAAGGCCTTTGTGGCCTGCTTGCAATGGGTGATGCGATGGCGGCTCCATTCGCCTTGCTCCTTGCGCAGGGCGGGGCGCTCATGGGCCGATAGCGCGCGCATCACATCGCCATAGAGAATCTGGTGGTCGGTGTCGGCTTGCTGGAAGTCCTTGATGGCACAGGCATTGGTCTGGGCCGTGGTGCCGCCGGGCACGCAGTCGGCTCCGGCCTGGGCCAGGGCGTGCTGGCTCAAGCTTGCTGCAATAAGAAGAGCGGCAAGCGATTTGGTGTCAATGGTTGCAGGCCGCGGTTGCCTGAATTTCTGAATGCGGATCGTCATGCCCGCATCATCGCAGCCCGGGCTGGCCTGCTGGCGCAAGTGATATGAGTTTGCCCGGTTCATGGCTGCTTTTCACCCTGTGCGTTCTTTGCCAGCGGATACCACTGGTTCTTGAAGGCCTTGACCCGGCTCAGGGCCATGCCGATGCGGCAAGCAGCCATGTCCTCAGCCTCATGGACATAGCCATTGGGCTGGCAGCGCCGGTCGCGCTCCTGCGTCCAGTCGTCCTGTTCGGTTTGCAGGGCCTGGGCGTTGGCCTGCGGCAGCTGGCGCTGCAGGTACAGGTAGAGCACCTGCATGCTCCGTTCCAGAATCTGGGCCTGTTGCTCAAGGCAGGCAAGAGACAGTGGCTGATCTGAGGGGCAGTGCAGCGGGGCCGGCTCGCTGTCCTGGGCCGATGCCACAGGCAGATGGGCAATCAGCAGGCTGCCGGCTGCCAGGGCGCACAGACGGGCCAGCCGCCGTGCGGGGCTGTGAGATGTGTTTGCGGCTGGGCGCAGGGGGGAGGAGCGTGACAATTCTTGAACGTACATGCCAGCCATCATCGGCAAAGCCACACAGCGCAGCCCGGGCCTGGCAAGAGGCAGGGCTGCACTGTCGGGTTTCATGGCCGGCTTACTTCAGGCTGATGGTGGTGTTCACGCCGTGGCTGGTGGTGCTGTCGTCGAACCAGCGCGCCGTGATGGTCTTGGTCTGGGTGTAGAACATGACCACCTGCTTGCCGTAAGGGCCCAGGTCGCCCAGCTTGGATGCACGGCTGCCCGTGAACGAGAACAGCGGCACGGGCACGGGGATGGGCACATTGATGCCGACCTGGCCCACATCGATCTCTTCCTGGAACTTGCGCGCGGCCGCACCCGATTGGGTGAAGATGGCTGTGCCGTTGCCATTGGGGTTGGCGTTGATGAACTCGATGGCCTGATCGATGTCCTCGGCAGCGACCAGACACAGCACGGGGCCGAAGATTTCCTGCTCGTAGATGCTCATGCCGGGCTTGACGCCGCTGAAGATGGTGGGGCCGACAAAATTGCCCTTGGCATAGGCGGCCACCTCGGGTTTACGGCCATCCAGCTCCAGCGTGGCGCCGTCGGCCAGACCGCGTTCGATCAGGCCTTCGACACGCGACAGGGCCGCGCAGCTCACCAGAGGACCGACATCGGTGCCGGGCTCGGTGCCGCCATTGACCTTGAGGGTCTTGGACTTGGCCACCAGATCGGGAATCCAGTTGCGTGCCTCTCCCACCAGAACGGCCACGGAGACCGCCATGCAACGCTGGCCGGCCGCACCGAAGGCAGCGCCCAGCAGGGCATTGAGCGACTGCTCCTTGTTGGCGTCGGGCATGACGATGGCGTGATTCTTGGCGCCCATCATGCATTGCACGCGCTTGCCGTTGAGGCTGGCGCGGTTGTAGACATGGGTGCCGACCTTGGTCGAGCCCACAAAGCTGATGGCCTTGATATCGGGGTGGTCGCAGATGGCGTTGACTACGTCCTCGCCGCCGTGGATGACGTTGAGCACGCCAGGAGGCACGCCGGCTTCCAGTGCCAGCTCGGCCAGACGCATGGTGACAATGGGGTCCTGCTCGGAAGGCTTGAGAATGAAGGTATTGCCCGTAGCGATCGCCATGGGGAACATCCACAGCGGAATCATGGCCGGGAAGTTGAAGGGCGTGATGCCTGCACACACGCCCAGCGGCTGGTTCAGCGTATAGGTATCGACACCGTTGGCCACATTGTTGGCCAGCTCGCCCAGCTGCAGATTGCCGATGCTGGCCGCGTGCTCCACGACTTCCAGGCCGCGGAAGACATCGCCTTCGGCGTCGGGCAGGGTCTTGCCCTGTTCGGCCGTCAGCAGGGCGGCCAGCTCCTTCATGTTTTCGCGGATCAGCTGCTGCAGCTTCAGAAAGATGCGGGCGCGTGCGCCGATGGGCGTCTTTTTCCAGGTCTTGAACGCTTGCTTGGCATTGGCCACGGCGGCGTTGACCTCGTCGGGCGTGGCGAACGGTACGCGCGCCAGCACTTCCTGCGTCGCGGGGTTGACCACATCGCGCCACTGGGTGGTTTTGGATTCGACCATCTGCCCGTTGATGAGCAGCTTGACCGTGGGCGCCAGAACCTTGGCGGAAGTCGGTGCGTTCATGAGGTGTCTCCGTTGGTGAATTCGTTCCTCATGGTATGTGTGCGGATTTGCCGTAGCAATAGCAAACACTGCACATAGGGTGTGCAAATGTGCACAAGTGGATGCTATGTCTGCCAGCGCTATGGAGCTTGTCGTGCGGGCATGGCTGCAGTACTTGCGGCGGCAAAATGCAAAAGGGCCCACTCGGGCCCTTTTGCCGTTCTCAGGTGCTCTTAGAGCTCGCTGAACATCTCGTCAAAGGCTTCGCTAGCGAAGTCGTTGCGCCAGGCCTTGTCCTTGTCCTTGGGCACCATGCCCAGGGAAAGTACGCCCTCGTAGTTGTAGCTGGCGGGGACTGAGTATGCAGCTTGCAGCTTCTTGAGTTCGCCCTGTACCTGGTCCAGGCTGAGCTTGTTGCGCACCATGCGCTGAATGCCCTCGGCCCAGGTCTCGGGGGTCTTGACCAGCTGGCAGCTGAACTTCACCTCGGTATTGAGCACGCCATGCTTGTCGAGCTTGGGCTTGGTGGCCGATACGGTCTTGCACTGCGATTGCTGACGCGCCTTTTGCACCGTGCTCATCAGGCTTTCCACGGGCGCACGCAGGGCGTTGCGCTGCGCCTCGGGGAACAGGGGCAGGGCCATGTCGGTGACTTCGCGCGGGAAGTCCTTGTCGGCTTGCTTGAGCTCGGCGGCGTTGGCGTAGTCCGCGCTGCGGCCCGAGCGCAGGCGGTCCGGACGCAGATAGTCATTGAGCTGGCTGATGGCCTGCTCGTCGTGATTGACCAGGGTGCGAATATACAGCTCGGCGGCAGCAATGGGCGAAGGCGGCTCGGCCGCCTGCGAAGCTGCGGCCAGGGGCAGCAGCAAAAAAGCGATGGCAGTCTTGATGGAATTGTTCATCTTTTTATAACGATTTAAAGGGGCTGAATCACGTGGGGTCACGTGAAAACAGCATGGGGGCCCTGGCAGACAGGCGGCGCTGCGGCTTGGGCGGGAAGCTGCCGAACAGCCCTGACGCTTATCAACGGGGGCTCATGGCATACGGGCGCTCTAGAGGTGGGATGGAAGTCCGGAGGAACGCCTTGCAACAAGTGTAACCCCGGGTCGAGGTCGTTTTCTGCACGCCTTTGGAGCTCTGCTGTCTATGTGCGGCCTTCTTGATCCGGAGCGAGGCGGGTCGTCGCGTCAATGAAAAAAGCCCCGTGCAGCCTGTGCTGACGGGGCTTTGCCGGCTGCAGGCGTAGGCCTGCGCCGTGATCTATTTGATGGCAGCAAGCGGCTCTCAATCCAGGCTGATCTGGGCTTTTTCAATCAGCAGCTTGTATTGCTCGGACTTCTTCTTGGCAAATTGCTGCATCTCGGGCACGGTGAAGCTCATGGGCTGGAAGGCGAAGGTGGAGAACTTCTCTTTGACCTGCGGGTCCTGCAGCACGGCCACCACATCGCTGCGGATCTTGTCGCGCACGGCGGCGTCCACGCCCTTGGGGCTGAGCAGGGAGACAAAGGAGTTCACATCCAGCTCGGCTGGGCCGCCGGCTTCGGCGACCGTCGGCACGTCCGGCATTTGCGCGATGCGCTTGGGCGCGGCCACGGCCAGATAGCGGATCTTGCCGCTTTTGTAGATGCCCTGGCTGGAGGGCAGGCTGGCAAAGCTCCAGCTCGGGTCGCCGTTGGCGACCGAGGTGAACAGCTGGCTGACCTCGCGGTAAGGCACATGGGTCATCTTGCTGCCCGTCAGATAGTCCAGCCATTCGCCGCCCAGATGGCCGGGGCTGCCCACGCCCCAGGAGCCGTAGCTGACCTTGCCGGGCTCGGCCTTGGCGGACTTGATCAGGTCGCCCATGTTCTTCCACGGCGAATTCGTGGGGACGGCCACAAAGAAAGGGGTCAGGAACAGCGGGGCCACGGGGTCGAAGTGGCTCAGCGTGTTGAAGTTCTTGTTCTTGTAGAGATAGGGCAGGGCCGAGATATGTTCGCTGTCCAGTTGCAGCAGGGTATAGCCGTCGGGCTTGGCGCGGCGCGCGTACTCGATGGCGACAAAGCCGCCGCCACCGGGGCGGTTGTCCACGGTCACGCCTTGCTTCCAGCGCTGGGCCAGCTTTTCGCCAACGATGCGTAGCACGGCATCGGGGCCGCTGCCCACGGCAAAGGCCGTGACCACGGTTACCGGGCGGTTGGGATAGCTGGAGGCATCACCCTGGGCCAGAGCCTGGCCGGCTGCGACCAGCAGCGCCGCTGCGGAAACTATTGTTTTGATAGCTTCTGGCGTATGTGTGGATTGGCTTTGGTGCTGATTTTTCTCGTATTTCACAGTTTGTCTCCGGTGGGTGTTTTTAGGGACTGCAAAGCGTTGCTGGGCAGCCGCGTCCGGGCGCGGCCGCAGGGGACGGGTCTATTGCGGAGCGTCGGGCTGGGCCAGAGGCGCTGCCTGGGCAAAGGCGGGCAGGGCGCTGCAAGCCGCATCGACAGCGCTGATCAGCGGCCAGCGGGCCAGATTCACGCCAAAGCGGCGTGCGCTCTCGACCTGCGGAATCAGGTAGACATCGGCCAGGCCGGGAGCCTTGCCGAAGCAGAAGCTGCCGCGTGTGTCGTCCTTTGCCAGCAAGGCTTCGATGGCGTCAAAGCCGGCCGTGATCCAGGTGGCGCACCAGGCGTTGATGGAGGACTCGTCGGCACCGAACTGCTGGCGCAGGGTCTGCAGGATGCGGCGGTTGTTGATGGGGTGCACATCACAGCCCACGATGGCCGCCAGGGCGCGCACATGGGCGCGGGCCTCGGGGTCGGCAGGCAGCAGCGCTGGCGTGGGGTAGCGTTCTTCCAGCCATTCGATGATGGCGGGCGACTGGATCAGCGTCTCGCCGTTGTCCAGCGTCAGCGCGGGCACCAGGCCTTGAGGGTTGATGCGCTTGAACGGCGCTTCGGCCTGCTCGTCCACACGCAGATCGACAGGGAGGTAGTCGTGCGTGAGGCCCTTGAGATTGAGGGCGATGCGCAGGCGGTGCGAGGTGCCGCTGCGAAAAAAGCTGTAGAGCTTCATGGTCTGCGCGCCTTACTCGGGCTGGCCCACGTTCAGGGCAATCTCGCCCACGCCTTCCACACGGCCTGTGATCCGGTCGCCGGGCAGCACGGCACCCACGCCTTCGGGCGTGCCCGTGTAGATCAGATCACCGGCTTGCAGGTGATAGAACAGCGACAGATCGGCAATGATTTCGCGGATGTTCCAGATCAGCTTGTTCACATCGGACTGCTGCTTGACCTGACCGTTGACGCTCAGCTCGATGAGGCCGGACTCGATCACCTTGCCGGCCATGGGCACGATTTCGCTGGCGATGGAGGACTGCTCCACATCCTTGCCCAGATCCCAGGGGCGACCCTTGTCGCGTGCGACCAGCTGCAGATCGCGGCGCGTCATATCGAGGCCGCAGGCATAGCCGTAGATGTACTCATGGGCCTGGTCGGCAGGAATGCGAAAGCCCGCTTTGCCGATGGCCACGACCAGCTCCATCTCGAAGTGGTAGTTCTGGGTCTCGGGTGGATAGGCCACGGTGGCGCCCGATTCGGTCAGCGTCTGCGGGGCCTTGGTGAAGTAGAAGGGGCGCTCTGTGCTTTTGTCCACGGGGCGGCCCATCTCCAGCGCATGGGCGTGGTAGTTGCGGCCCACAAAGAACAGGCGGTTGACGGGCAGGCGCTGCTCGCTGCCGCGCACGGGCAGGGATTGCACGGGGGATGGCGCCCAGAGATAGTTGTCGTTGTAGTTGGCTTGGGTCATGTGTGATTCCTGATGGGTATCGGCGACTAGGTACTTGAAAAAAACGCGTTCCATGTGTGAGACAGCCAGCAAGGGCCTGGGCGGCCCCGCAGCAAAGGCTGTCTCCCCCTTGAGGGGGAAGACGCGAAGCGGCTCAGGGGGTATCTGCCCTGTACGCGTGGACGGCCTCGAAAATCGGCGTATCGGCAAAACGGAACAGATCCAGCTGCGCCTGGTCGGCATCGCATTGCGCGCTGAACAACTGCCAGGAGGGCACGACAAACATGTCGCCGCGCCGCACCTGCCATTGGCGCTCGCCCACGGTCACCGTGCCCTGGCCGTCAAAGACCTGGAAGACGGCAGAGCCCACTTCACGCTTTTGCCGGGTGCTGGCGCCGCAAGCCACGCGGTGCATTTCGCAGCGAATGGTGGGTAGCACGTCGCGGCCATTGCTAGGGTTGGTGTAGCGCACGGCGGCATGGCCTGGGCTGACGGTGGCAGCATGACCTTCGGCTTCGAGTGCCAGTTGCTCGCTCAGCGCGCGGTCGGTATCCACCCAGCGGTAGGCCAGCAAAGGCGTGCTCGGGCTGTTCTGCAGATGGGCCACAGGGCTCAGCCCAGGGTGGCCCCAGAGGCGCTCGGAGCGCGAGAACTCGGGCGTGGCACGCTCCTCGGGGTCCAGATGCAGGCGGCCATGCTCGAAGAACTGGGACTCGGTGTAATAGGCAAACGGAATATCCAGCCCGTCTATCCAGGCCATGGGCTGGCTGGCCGCATTGTGGTGGGCGTGCCAGTTCCAGCCGCCCTGGGGCAGAAAGTCGCCGCGCGACATGCGGATCGAGTCGCCGTTGACCACGGTCCACACGCCTTCGCCTTCGACCACAAAGCGGAAGGCATGCTGGGTGTGGCGGTGCTCGGGCGCATCTTCGCCGGGCATCAGGTACTGGATGGCAGCCCACAGCGTGGGCGTGGCAAACGGGCGGCCGCCCAGCGCCGGATTGGCCAGGGCAATCGCGCGGCGCTCGCCGCCCCGGCCCACGGGGACGATGCGACCGGCTTCATCAGCCAGCTTGAGCAGATTCTCCCAACGCCACAAATGGGCGGCTGCCTGGCTTTTGGGGTGGGCAGGCATCAGGCCGCCGATTTCCGTCCACAGCGGCACCAGCATTTCCTGCTCGAAACCTCGGTACAGCTGCGCAAGCGCAGCTGTGGGCTCGGGTTGGCCGGGGGCGTCGCGGGCCGTGAGCTTGACCGGTGAGGGCTGGGCTTGCGCAAGGCTCATGGTTTGTCTCTTTCTTTGGTATCTGCTTGGCAGTGCGTTGCTGCCTGGTCTGGTGGCTTGTGGCCTGAAATGGGGTCAAAGAGAGGCTGTTAATCAAATAAACAGCACACTGATGATTAGCATAATGTTGATCTGCGTCAGCGATGATTGGGTTAAACCCGGTAGCAGGCCTGGCTCGAATCGGGGCGGCAGTCGTGCGAATATCGGGGTCTTTCAGTCATGGCCCTTCAACTGCCGCACGGCAGGGCGGGCTCGGCTTCGGCCCTCAAGACATGCAATACCAACCCGCAGAATTAGAAAACTATCCCGGCTACCACATCCGCAGGCTGCAGCAGATCGCCGTAGCCGTGTTCATGGAAGAAACCGAGGAATTCGGCGTGACGCCCGTGCAATACGCGGCCCTGTCGGCCGTGCTGCGTCAGCCGGGCATCGACCAGCGCACGCTGGCACGCAATATCGGCTTCGACACCTCCACCATAGGCAGCGTGATCGACCGCCTGGAAGCACGCGGCCTGATGGCGCGCAACGCCAGCCCTGCAGATCGGCGTGTGCGTTTGCTGAGCCTGACCGAAGAGGGGCGCGGCCTGCTGGTGGCCGCCGAGCCTTCGGTGCTGCGCGCTCAGCGTCGCATGCTGGAGCCTCTTCCTGACGACAAACGGGCGCAGTTCATGGAAATGCTGTCGCTGCTGATTCACGAGAACGACGAGTTCGCGCGCGCCCCGAGCGCGGTGGCCCAGCGCAGTGCCGAGCGCAAGCGCAGTGCTGCCGTCAAGGCGGTCAAGGGCCTTACGGGCAAGATGCAGGGCAGCGTGAACGACTGAACCACGGATCGCAAGGAAAGACATTGGACTGGGACCATCTGCGTTTTTTTGGCGAACTGGCGCGCAGCGGCAGCATGGCGGCGGCTGCGCGGCGCATGGGAGTCGAGCACACCACGGTGTCGCGGCGCATTCAAGCGCTGGAAAAGCAGCTCGGTGCCGTACTGTTCGCGCGCGAAGGCGGGCAGTGGCGGCTGACCGAGGCCGGACGGCAGTTGCAGGAAGTGACCAACACCATGCAAAGCGCGGTCGACGGGCTGGAGCGAGGCCCCCTGGCGCATGCAGCGACCGCCGAGGGGCTGGCGGGGCTGGTGCGAGTGGGGGCCACCGAAGGCTTTGGCACGCAGATGCTGGCCTCCGAGCTCGCCAGGCTCACGTTGCGCTATCCGCTGCTCAGCGTTGACCTGCTGGCACTGCCGCGCATGCTGCATCTGTCCAGCCGCGAGGCCGATATCGTCATCTCGCTGGAGCGGCCCAAGCGCGGCTCGGTCGTGGTCACCAAGCTGACCGATTACCGGCTCTATCTTTACGGCCAGCGTGAATATCTGGCGCGCAAGCCATTGGTGGCCAGAACTGAGGATCTGCGCCATCACAGCTTTGTGCACTATGTGGACGATCTGCTGTTCACGCGCGAGCTGCAATTGCTGGATACCTTGCACCGGCCCGAGCGTTTTGCGCTGCGCAGCACCAGCATCACCGCTCAATACGAGGCCGTGCGTGCCGGTGCCGGTCTGGCCGTGCTGCCGGCATTTGTGGCCGACAAGGACCCGATACTGAGCCGCGTGCTACCCGAGCAGGCTTGTTTCACACGCACCTTCTGGATGAGCATGCCCGTGGAGTCGCGCCAGATTCCGCGCATAGCCACGACCTGGAGCTTTCTGCGCGATGCCGTGCAAGGCATGCAGAAGCTGCTATTGCCGGATGCATGATTTTTGATGGCGTCTTGCCCTTGATGGGGCGGCCTGACTTCTGATTTGACCCTGCATCCTGCGCTGCATGGAGGCTGGTCTGCGCTGCCAGAGCAGTTGGGAGTAAGTCGTTGGGAGTTAGTCATGAGAAGCCCTGAGCGCCGATGGATGCCGCCGCCATCGCCTTGATAACAGCGCGGATTGCACGCATATACTGATCCGACCGGATGACTCGGCGCCTGCGGCAAGGCCAGGCCTGTATCTGCCTTTGCCTCTGCCTTTGCCACGCGCAGCGCTATGATCAGAGCGTATGGCTGCCAGTCTCCTTGCGCTGATTTTTAAGAAAGCAAAGCATGATCGTCACAACCACTCCCTCCATCGAAGGCAAGCGCATCACCCGTTATTGCGGCGTGGTGGCGGGCGAGGCCATTCTGGGCGCCAATGTGTTCAAGGACTTCTTTGCCGGAATTCGCGACATCGTGGGCGGGCGTTCTGGAACCTATGAGCGCGAGCTGCAAAAAGCGCGTGAAATTGCCCTCAAGGAACTGGAGCAGCGCGCTGCCGAAGCGGGAGCCAATGCGGTGGTTGGCGTGGACCTTGATTTCGAGGTGTTGGGTCAGGGCAATGGCATGCTCATGGTCTCGGCCAGCGGCACGGCTGTCGTCGTGGAATAGGCAGCCAGCGACTGAGCTGGCTTGACGCAAGGAAGGCTGCAAACCTATTCCATGTGCAATTGCACATTTTTGGACTACTTCGAAATTTATAGCGAAAAGTCGTTGTAGAATTCGTTCCATCGTAGGGGAGTCGCCAAGCTGGTTAAGGCACTGGATTTTGATTCCAGCATGCGAAGGTTCGAATCCTTCCTCCCCTGCCAAAATCCCAAACCCTGCTCATTGCAATGAGCAGGGTTTTTTGTTTATGAGCTTGGGGCGCATGCAAGCGAGCCCAAAGCTTTCAGTCATGCGCGGTTGGGGCACTCAGGTTGCACTGTCGCGCATTCAGTCTTGCTGGGCAGCACAAGGCGCAGCTGTCGGTGATTGGAGGCTGTTTGCAGTCTGGTGGGCTCAGGCATTGCCGAAAGCGACGCACCAGGCCAAGGGGTGGCATAGGGTAAGTACTTACATTTTGCAGATATTTGTGGCAAACCAGCCAAACTTACCGAGTGTTTTCGCCGTATCGTCAGTGGCATTGATGAGTGCGGGAAAACAACCATTAGACTCTTCGCTCTTTTGTGTCGCTGTTACTCGGTGAGCGCACTTGGGTCCTTGTGAGCGAGTTTGACCGCTCGCCCACGACAGAGGCCTGGTTTCGGCCGGAGTCACTCTGACGTACCGCAGTGCGCCCTTGCCATGGTCACAAGCGCAGGCAAGTGCAGATATGTTGATATATCTTGCCTGATTGAAACAAATGTATACAGATTTGCCATCTGAAAAGACAAGCTCACTACCAGGCTGGGTTAGCTGACACAATGATTGGCTGTTGGGTGTCGCTGAGGTTCGCTCCACGCGTTTGGCTGAGGGCGAACAGCAACAGAAGCCGCTCGGCGCAAGGCATGGCTGCAGGTGGTGGCAGAGAGTTCTTGGGGTTTGTGTTTCACGCAGCGTTTGCGTAAGTGCACGGCAAGATTTGGATAGACAAGGTATGGAATATCGACTGGATGAAACGGACCGCCAGCTGCTGCGCCTGCTGCAGACCAACGCGCGTGCCTCGACCGCGCATTTGGCTCGGCAGATGAATCTGGCTCGGACCACGGTGGTTGCTCGCATTGCCAAGTTGGAGCAGGAGGGCGTGATCGCCGGCTATGGCGTTCGCCTTGGCTCGCGCATGGAGCAGTCTGCCGTGCGCGCCTATTGCGGTATCCGTGTTCAGCCCAAGACAGCAACTTCGGTGATGCAGGCGCTCAACCGCTTCACCGAGGTGGAAGAGGTGTCGGCCGTCAGCGGACAGTACGACTACATGGTGTTTGTGCGCTGCGAGAGCAATGAGAAACTGGATGCGCTGCTCGACCGTATCGGCCTGATCGACGGCATCCAGCAGACCTATACCTCGGTGGTGCTGAGCCGCAAGATCGACCGCCGCACCACGGCCGAGGTTGTGGGAGAGGCTTAGACGCAAGTCACAGTCTGACGCTCATATGCAAAACGCCCGGTTTGAGCCGGGCGTTTTGCATTCTGTGGTGAAAGGAGAGCAGGGCCGCGCTCCTTCTCGACTGCCTGGTGCACTCAGTCCACAAAGACCTTGGATGCACCTGCCTCCATGCGGCCAATCACTGCAGCATCGCCAAAGCCGCTGTCGGCAAAGACCTTGAGCACCTGCTGGACAGCATCCGCCGCACAGGAAACAAGCAGGCCGCCAGAGGTCTGAGGGTCGGTCAGCAGCGCTTTCTGGGCGTCTGTCACGGTCGATGCCAACTGCATGTGCTCGCCATAGGATGCCCAGTTGCGCCCCGATGCGCCCGTGAAAATGCCTTGCTCTGCAAGCGCCTGGACACCGGGCAGCACGGGCAGCTTGGCGCTTTCAATGCGTGCGCTGAGCTGGGCGCCACGGGCCAGCTCCAGGCCGTGGCCCAGCAGGCCAAAACCGGTCACGTCGGTCAGCGCGTGCACGCCGTCAAGCTTGGCAAGCTCGGCGCCGGGGCGGTTGAGCTTGGTGGTTGCATCCACCATGGCACGGTAGCCTGCATCGTCCAGCAGATTCTTCTTGAGCGCCGCCGAGAGAACACCCACGCCCAGGGGCTTGCCCAGAATCAGCACATCGCCGTCCTTGGCATCGGCATTGCGCTTCATCTGCTTGGGGTTGACGATGCCGATGCCGACCAGGCCGTAGATGGGCTCCACCGAATCAATCGAGTGCCCACCCGCCAGTGGAATGCCTGCATCGCGGCAGACCGATTCACCGCCTTCCAGAATCTTGGCAATCACATCGTGCGGCAGCACATTGATGGGCATGCCCACAATGGCCAGCGCCATCAGCGGCGTGCCGCCCATGGCGTAGATATCGGACAGTGCGTTGGTGGCGGCAATGCGGCCAAAGTCATAGGGATCGTCAACGATGGGCATGAAAAAGTCCGTCGTCGCCACGATGGCCTGCTCGTCATTGATCTTGTAGACGGCCGCGTCGTCCGCGGTCTCTGTGCCTACCAGCAGGTCGGGAAAAAACTGCTTGGGCAGATTGCTTTTGGCCAGCAACTCCGACAGCACGCCGGGTGCAATCTTGCAGCCGCAGCCGCCGCCGTGCGACAGAGAGGTCAGGCGGGGGGGCGTGGGGGAGGCAGTTTGTTGAGTAGTGTTCATATCAATCCAGACGGCAAGCAGCTCTGATGTTGCTGCGGTGACGATAGCGATGCTTGTGCTCTGCCGGAAGTTCATCCTGATTGCACGGTAGGCTCTCATTATTGACTGTCTGGGGTGTTGGCCTGCAGTCTATTGTCGATTCTCTTGGGGGAGTGCTTGGAGAGGCATCAAGATGGCTCCGCGGTGTACCTGGTGCTGTGGAATATTATTTTTGATAATTCAATAAATAAAGTTTTTAATGGTCAAATGCCAGGAAGCTAGGTTTTTTATTCTAGACTGATATTTTTGGAAATCGGTGCGAGAGATGAATAGCATATTCATGCGCTAACGTACTCCGCAGATTGAAAAAATTTCAGTTGACTATCTTTTGCATTAAAATAATAAATTAGATAAAATTAATTGACTTCATGATATCGATAGATTATTTATAATGTAATTGAGTGTGTTATGGACGTGGTTGTAAGCTGTAATAAGGTTTTGCTTATGTTTTCATTTACAATCAGTCGATTGGATTTCAGTGCGTCTTGAGTCCAAAGGAACGAGGATTTATTTTGGACTCAACCCCGTCTTCTGGTGGAATTACAGCACCACGTAGTTCACTTTCCGTTACTTTTGCGGTCTGGAACGCACTTTTCCTGCGCGAAGCCGTTGCGCGCCTGAGCGCTACGCGCGGAGCCTGGGTGCTCATCGTGCTGGAGCCGGTGTTGCATACCTGCTTCATGTTGCTGCTGTACACCGTTCTGCGTACGCGTTCTGTTGCTGGCGCGGATGTTGCCGTCTGGCTGGTCTTGGGTTTAACTGGCTACTTCACAGTGCAGAACGTCTTTCAGCGTGCAATGGGGGCGGTTGATGCTAACAAAGCCTTGTTTGCCTATCGTCAGGTTCGTCCCATTGATACCGTGATTGTTCGAGCGGGACTTGAAGCACTTTTGGGCTTACTGATATTGATCGTGCTTCTCGGTATTTTGGCTTTTTTGGGACACTCCGTTATTCCGGATTCGCCAATGGAGGCTGTGCTTGCCTTTATTGGGCTGATGCTTTGTGCTTTGGGTGTCGGACTTACTCTATCCGTTCTCAGTGATCTGATTCCCGAGGCAGGGAATTTGATGGTTTTCCTATTTCGACCATTGTATTTCTTATCGGGTGCTATATTTCCATTGTCTGCAATTCCAGTTCAATATAGGGGATGGGCCTTTTATAATCCATTTGCGCATGGGCTAGAGCTACTGAGAGCAAGTTTCTTTCCTGTTTATCACGCAGCCCAAGAAGCAAATTTTAAGTATATTTTCTGGTTTGCGGTGGTTTCCATTTTCTTTGGCCTGGCATTACAGGTTCGGTTTGCTCGGAGCTTGAGAGCACAATGATTATTGTCGATAATGTTCAGAAACGCTACCAGACACCTCATGGCGCGGGGCGCTGGATTCTCAAGGGAGTAAATCTTACCATTCCAAATAAGGTCAGTGTGGGTTTGGTTGGACGTAATGGTGCAGGTAAATCTACCTTGCTGAATCTGATTGGCGGTATTGATACACCCACGCAAGGGACAGTGGAGAGGCGCTGTCGGGTTTCATGGCCCATGGGGTATGGTGGCGGCCTACAAGGCTCTTTGACAGGCCGCCAGAACGCCAAGTTTGTTTCACGTCTGCATGGATTTGATTCACCGCATGCCATGGCTGAGAAAATTGCCTATATACAAGATTTTGCCGAATTGGGCTCATCCTTTGATGAGCCCGTTCGCACTTATTCTTCCGGTATGAAGTCACGCCTGCAGTTTGGATTGTCGCTGGCATTTGATTTTGATGTGTATATATCGGATGAGGCAACATCAGCCGGGGATGCTTCATTCAAAAAGAAAGCCTCCGATGCATTTCAGAGAATTGCCGATCGATCGGGTTTAATTATGGTCTCGCATAGCGATGGCACTTTACGCCAGTTTTGTCAGGCTGGGATTTGGCTACACGAAGGTCAAGCGCATTGGTTTGATGATATTGAAGATGCCCTGAAAAATTATAAAGATAGTATTACAAAATGACTGAGTTATTGAAAAAAGAACGTTTTACGGGAATGCTTCGAGTCATTTGGCGTATGAAGGCCTTGGCTATTGCGCTATGCGCATCTTTATTGGCGGCATTTTACTGGGGGGTAATTGCCTCTGATCGCTATGTTTCAGAGGCCCGTGTGCTGATTCAACGAACCGACATGGCGGCTTCGCAGGCTATGGATTTCAGCTCGCTCTTGGCTGGCGGCGATGGAATCTCGCGTGCGGACCAGATGTTGCTGCGCGACAGATTACTGTCCGTCGATATGTTGCTGCAACTGGATAAAGACCTGAATCTGCGCGAACACTACAGCAGCCACGATCACGACGTGCTTTCGCGCATGTTTTTCCATGATGCGTCTCTGGAATTTTTTCATAGGCATTTTCTCTCGCGCATCAGTGTGGAATATGACGAATATGCAGGTGTACTGGTCATTCAGGCTCAGGCTTATGACGCTGAAATGGCCCGGAAGATCACCAGCGCACTGGTGCATGAGGGCGAGCGTTATATGAATACGTTGGGCCACCAACTGGCGCAGGAGCAGGTGAACTTTCTGGAAAAGCAGGTCAAGGAGCGCGGTGAGCATGCGCTGAACGCGCGCCAACGTGTGCTGGCCTTTCAGAATGCCAAGGGGCTAATTTCTCCCCAGTCCGCGGCCGAAAATCTGGCCGGCGTAGTCAACAAACTGGATGAGCAGTTGACCGAGCTTAGCGCGCGCAAGACAGCGTTGCTGGGCTATCTTGCTCCTACAGCCCCTGCGGTTGTGGAAGTTGATCTTCAGATTCAGGCCGTGGAAAAGCAGATCAAGACGGAAAAGGCCCGGTTGACCAGCGCTAAGGGGCAGTCGCTGAACAAGACGGTGGAAGAGTATCAGCGCCTGGAACTGGAGGCTCAGTTTCAGCAGGATGCCTATAAGAGCGCGTTAGTGGCACTGGAAAAAGGCCGCGTGGAAGCAACACGTACCTTGAAAAAAGTGCTGGTACTGCAAAGCCCATCGATGCCTGAATACCCTCTACGTCCCCGCCGACTCTACAACATTGCCACCTTTATTCTTGGTGCCTTGCTGCTGGCCGGGTTGGTGCAATTGCTGGCTTCTATCGTGCGCGACCACCGCGATTGATTTTTGAATTTTTCGAGTTTTATCATGCAACGTTTTATCGCGCGTACCTGTATCAGTTCGGCAGTCGCGGTGCTGCTGACTGGTTTGGTACCGGCTCAGGCACAGGTCTCTAAAGTTGGCTCAAGCAAGGATGCATCAGCATCCGGTACTGATCCTTTTCAGATCAATCAGGCGCTGGGATTGACCCCTTCTAGCGGAGCTTCCAGCGACGCTTCGGCAAGCCGTTCTGGCGCTGCTGTCCCCATGCAGGCTCCCGTATTGCCGCAAGCCCCCCAGACAGCCGATTACACGGCCAATCTCAATAGCGATGTATTTGGCGCCAACCTGTTTACTGGCAACTTTGCGCGTGCCGGTGCGACGCAGTTCAACCCCGATTATCTGGTTACGGTAGGCGACCGTATTCATTTGCGGTTGTGGGGTGGCTTTACCTTTGACAGCGTGGCCGCTGTTGACCCGCAAGGCAATATCTTTCTGCCCCAGGTCGGGCCGATCAAGGTGCTGGGCATTGCCAACAAAAATCTTCAGCAACAAGTAGAGGCCGCAGTACGCCGTGTATTCCGCGCCAATGTCTATAGCTATGCCAGCCTGGCTGCAGCCCAGCCGGTGCGCATCTTTGTGGGTGGCAATGTCATGCGTCCGGGCCTGTACAACGGCACCAGCATGGACAGCCTGCTTAATTATCTGGATCAGGCGGGTGGCATTGACCCTGAGCGCGGCAGCTTTTTGACTGTGCAGGTCAAGCGCGGCAGCTCCGTGCGTGCCACTTTCAATCTCTATGATTTTTTGCTCAAAGGCCAGTTACCGTTGCTGCAACTCAATGATGGGGACGTGATTTTTGTCCCCCCCATTGCCAACCGGGTGCGCGTATCGGGTCTTGTGAACAATGCCAAGCGTTTTGAGTTTGCCCAGGGCTCGGAAACCGTGGCTCAGTTGATGCAGCTGGCCAAGCCGCAGGCCCAGGCCACCCATGTGCGTATTGCTCGCAATACTGGAACGGTCAAGAACACGGAGTATTACCCGCTGCAAGAGGCCAATGCTTTGGTGCTGCAAAACGGCGATGAGCTGGAATTCACTGCAGACAAAAAGCCCGGGACTATTAGTGTGCGCGTCGAAGGCGAGCATATGAATTCGCAGGAATATGTTCTGCCCTATGGCACCCGTTTGGGCGCGCTGATGCAGAGCATTCAGACCCTGCCTGATGCCGAGCCTGAAAGCATCCAGCTCTTCCGCCAGAGCGTGAAGCAGCGCCAGAAGGAGATGCTGGCTACCAGCTTGCGTAGCCTCGAAACGGCGTTGCTTACAGCCCGCAGCGGCAGTGCTGACGAAGCTCGCCTTCGCCAAGAAGAAGCAAACCTGACATTGCAGTGGGTGGAGCGCGCCAAGAAAGTCGAACCAACGGGCCAGGTGCAGATTGCACAGGCGGCACAGCGCGACAATATGTTGCTGGAAAACGGTGACGTCATTCGTATACCGCGTAAGGATGCTTTGGTGCTGGTTAGCGGCGAGGTGCTATTTCCTAATGCAGTGGCATTCGATGGCTCTTTGAGCCTCAAGGACTATATCGATCGCGCCGGTGGCTTTACACAGTCTGCTGATAACGCGCGCGTGGTGGTAGCCCACCGCGATGGGGCATTTGAGCAGGTTGATACCAGCAAGATGTTTGCCGATGCTCGTATCAAAGCCGGCGACCAGGTACTGGTGTTGCCCAAGGTGGATGAGAAAAAGCGTCAATTCTGGAAGGACATGACGCAAATCATGTACCAAATTGCCATTAGTGCGAAGGTCGTTCTTGGTCTGTAACGCTCTCTAAAGTCAAAAGTCATGAAAAAAATCATTGTGGTGGGGCACCCCCAATCGGGATACGAAGGTGTGGAGGAGCTACTGCTTGCCTGTGGAATGGCTGAGGCCCAGCCTTCGCGGCGTGAGGGCTTTACGCCCGTGCAGATAAGCGAAACCTTAGCCAAAGTGCATGGCGCCGTACCTGTGCAGTATGTGCGCGTGGCAGAACAGCTTGAGCAAATCAATGTGGCTCCTGTTTGGCAGGGGCTGGCGTTGGACTTGATGCTAGCTAATATGGAATTGCCGCTGTGGGGATGGGCCGATACCCAGGCAGTATATTTGCTGGATTACTGGAAATCTCAAGACCCGCAAATAGTATTTGTGCTAGTTTTTGACGAGCCGCTGAGCGTTTTAACCCGTCAGACACTAGAGCAGGTGGATGCTGGGCCAGAAGAACTTGAAGCCAAAGTCAATGCCTGGATGGCATACAACTCTGCTGTGCTTCATTTTCATCTGTGCAATCCTGACCGCAGCCTGCTTGTTCATGCAGCGCAGGTGCAGACATCGGCGAAGAGCTATTTACAGCAAGTCAGCTCGCGCATCAATACCCAGCTTCAGTTGCCCGGCGAAGCAGAATTGCAGGAAGCTAGCGAGAACCCGCAACCAGTGCCGCAAAATGGCCAGTCAAGGCAAGGCCTTGAGAGCAATGTCCTAGCCCAATGGCTGGCGCGGCAGTTATTGGAGGAATATCCGCAGGCTACCGAGTTGTATGAGCAACTGCAGGCAGCTGCATCGTTGCCACAGCATGCCCATGGAGAGGCGGGCAGGCAACTTCTGGCTACTGATGTACAGGCTAGTCGTCGTTACCAAGCTTGGTACAGCTTTGTGGCGCAGCAAGTGCTAATGCAGGAGCATGCTCAGCGTCTGGAGCAACAGGATAAGACGCTGAATGAGCAGGAGCAGCAAATAGAGGCCTTGCGCCAAACTGATACCGCAGCGCAATTGCTGCTGGCTCAGCAGCAGCAGCAATTGGCTAATAACGCTAGCACATTGCAGGCCAGTGCGCAGGAAAATCACATGCTGCTGGAGCAACTGCACAAAGTGCAGGAAGAATTGGAAAATCGTTATTTGCAAAGCAAGCTGCAAGGAAAAGCCTTGGTGGAGTTGCCAAGAGTCCAGGCTGATTTGAAAGCTGCGCAAGAAAAAGTCAGCAAGCTCGCGCAAACGGAGGCTTTGGTTGGCGAGCTAAAAGCAGAGCTTCAAATATCTCAAGGCAGAATTCAGCAGTTGCAGCAAGGTGTCACTCATTTGAAAGCTGCGCAGGAAAAGGTAATAAAGCTTGAGCAAACAGAAGCTTTGGTTGGTGAACTAAAAGCAGAACTTCAAACTGCCCATAGCAGAATTCAGCAGTGGCAGCAAAGTGAAACATATTTGAAGAAAAACTTGCAGCTTGATAGGGCCGAGACATCGGTTACTGATCTGCAGAGTGAAAATGAGCTACTGCTAACACAGCTTCATAAAGTCCAGGAAGAACTAGAACGCTACTACCTGGAGAATCGACAGCTCAAAGCCAGCGAAAAACCTCAATCCAAAGCATATTATGGCGCTGCTGATCGGGTCAGGCAGCAACTTTCTTACCGTCTGGGGGCGACCATGATTGCCCAGTCACGTAGCGTAGGCGGCTGGTTTGGTATGCCGTTTGCGCTGCAGGCCGAGGCTAAACGCTTCAAGCAAGAGCAGGCTGCACGCTCAAATCAAAAACTCCCTCCCATC
>NZ_JBCPWN010000013.1:0-145083 GCF_039581415.1 Comamonas sp. F1-6 | reverse complement strand
ACGCCGCCATCGTGGACATCAACAAGCCGCCCGTCGTGGAAAGCAGCAGCACCGCGGTATCGGAAGAAGGCCTCGCCGGCGGCATTCCGGACAATACCGGTACGTCGGACACGACCGATTCCCCGCAGGCCACCGGCCAGTTGTCGATCACAGACGACAACGGCGCCAGCTACAACATTTCGCTGGTGGCTCCTGCCGATGGCGCCTTGACGTCCCACGACACGCCCATCGTCTGGACGTTGTCCGACAATGGCCACACGCTGACGGGCCGCGCGGGCGGCGCTGAAGCCATCGTCATCAAGATCGACAATAACGGCGCCTATAGCGTCAAGCTGTCAGCTCCGGTCGATCATCCCGATACCTCGCGCGAAGACACGCTCGGCCTGTCTGTCGGTGTCAAGGTATCGGACGGCGTGAACCCGCCGGTGTCGACCAACATCAACATCACGATCGAGGACGACGCGCCAGTGGTGCAGTCGAACGATCCTGTCGCAGTGCAGACCACGGATATCCCGGACGTCTACACGGGCAAGGTGAACTTCGCCGGCAGCCAGAACAACAACAACCAGATGAAGATGACCTTCGGCAACGGAGCCATCGAAGTCACGGCCAAGGGCTTTACGTCCAAGACCGACCTGACGCTGGTCGATGCCCTGGTCAATCAGAGCAAGACCGGCCTGGGCGTCGCCAGCACGGACTCGCCGTATCACAACATCGCCAACGAGATCGACTACCGCACCAAGGACGGCCAGGGCGCTTCGGAAGAACTGACCATCCACCTGACCGGCGGCAAGGTCGCCTACGGCGCCACCATCGATTTCGGCGCCATGTACGGCGGCGAGGTGGAAAGCGGCGTCGCGCGGTTCTACCGCGATGGCGTCCTGATCGCCGAACGCACGTTCACGTCCGACCAGAACGGTGGCGACTATGCGGCCAACTTCCGCGTCGAGGAAGGCGGCTTCGATACGATCGTGATCTCAGCCACTGACAACCACAAGAACTCGTCCAGCGACAACAGCGACTTCACCGTCACGGGCATCACCTTCCTGGGTAGCAATACCGTCCAGGCCATCGCCTACGGCGAAGGCACACTGAACTACGGTTACGGCGCCGACGGCGCAGGCCGTCTGGAGTTGACGGGCGCGGAAGGTGGCCTGAAGACGCGCGAAGGCGCGAACATCACGACGACGCTGAGCAACGGCAATCTGATCGAAGGCCGCGACCCGTCGGGCAATCTCATCTTCGAGATGCGCTTGACGCCGGCCACCGGCAAGTGGGAGTTCTATCAATACAAGCCGATGCAAGGCACCGCGGACGGCAAGCTCGACTTCACCTACAAGGTGAAGGATGCCGACGGTGACTCCACCGCTGGCCACTTCGAAGTGGCGGGTGTGGAACCTCCTGCTCCCAGCGTCAACATCGAGGACTACAACCTCGCTGCGCCGGGCGCCATCAGCGTGTCGGAAGCTCTGGCCTCCGGTAGCGGCACGTTCACGATCACCGCGAGCGCAGGCCTGAAGTTGCTGACGCTCGACGGCCCGGGCAACGCCGACGCGTCCCTGACGCTGGACCGTCTGGCCGACCTGGTGAACAATCCGATCACGCTGACGACCAGCAAAGGCACGCTGACGCTGACCGGATATGACGCCACGACCGGCAAGGTCAGCTACACCTACCAGACCAGCGGCCAGCAGGCGCACACCGGTGACGACACCAACGTGCAGGATCATTTCCAGATTACGGTGGAAGACAAGTTCGGCGGCAAGGCAACGGGCGACCTGGGCGTGCTGATCACCGACACGGCTCCCAGCCTCAAGCCGATCGCCGAAAGCTCGGCGCTGTCTTCGCACGGCACCAACATCATGCTGACGCTGGATACGTCTGGCAGCATGGCCTGGAGCAGCGGCGTCAACAACAGCAACGGATGGTCGCTGTCGCGCCTGGACGTTCTGAAGTCTTCGGTCAACGGTCTCCTCGACAAGTATGGCGAGGCTGGCGATGTGCGCGTCTTGATCCTGGAGTTCAACAGCAGCGCAACGCAGAAGGGCAGCGGCTGGATGTCCCTGGCGGAGGCCAAAACGTTCGTGAACGGCCTCTACGCTGACGGCGGGACCAACTACCAGGACGCGTTGACCAAGGCAATGGCCGCCTGGAACAACTCCGGCACGGGCAAGCTCGAAGGCAATAACGTCCAGAACATCTCCTATTTCTTCACTGACGGCGAACCTGACAGCAATCGCTCGGTCAGTTCCAGCCAGCAGACTACCTGGGAGAAGTTCCTCGCCGACAACCATATCAATTCCTATGGCATTGGCTTGGGTACCGGCGCGACTGGTGGCTACATCGATCCGATTTCCTACAACCCGGAGCGTCCTGCCGACAGCAACACCATTCTGGTGAAAAACCTGAACGGTCTGGATGCGGCGATCGACGGCACCATCGCCCCGCCCATCAACGGCGACATCGCCGCGGGCGGCACGTTGGGCGCCGACCTGAGCGGCGCGCGCATCACGCAGCTGGTCATCGAAGGCAAGACCTACAACTACGATGCCGCAACCAACAAGGTGACCGCCACCTCGGGCGCCACGTACAGCTTCGACTCTGCGACGTCCGAACTGACCGTGACCACTGCGCATGGCAAGTTCACACTTGATATGGCCGGCGACAACCTGGGCAATTACCGCTACGTACCGAAGACGGCTGGCACCGACACCATCCAGTTCACGGTGCAGGACGGCGACGGCGACACGGCTAGCTCCAGCATCACGGTCAACGTGACGCCACCGGTGTACCAGACCCCGGACGCGGTGGACGACAAGATCATCACCAACATTCTGAGCACGCAGGTCACCGTTCAGTCCGGCGCACTGTTGGCCAACGATGTTCGCGGCACTGGGGCCTTGACACTAGGCCCCGTTACGGTAGACACGGGCTGGGGCAACAAGGGCAATGACTTCACCCGCAGTTCGGTGCGTACGATTACGACGTTCTCCGGAACGGGTAGCAGTTCCGATGCCAACAAGTTGTTGACCGTCGCCCGCAACGATTTCTCCAAATCGGGAGGAAGCCAGAACCAAGCGCAGTTGAAGATCAACGGCTATCTTGGCTCGGTGGGCGCGTCCAACAACAACGATCAGGATCTGCTCACAATTGCACTCGTTGCCGGCGAGAAGTTGTTCCTTGATCACAACCTGAGCAATAGCAACGCTATTAGGATGGAGTACCGGCCGTTGGGCGCCAGCGACTTCATCGTGGTCCAGGACGGCGCTTTCTTTACGGCGGATCACACCGGAACCTACGAGATCCACATCGTCAACGTACCGAACAATACGAACGGCGGAGGCACCGGAGCGGAAAACTACCAACTCACCATGACGGTGGACTACGCCAATGCTGGTTCGACCGACTACATTGGTGCGGGCTCGTACACCATCAACACCGCAGACGGTCACCAAGATTCGGCCAATGTCGCCGTCAGCTACCAATCGGGCAACAATCTGGTCGGCACCAACGACGGCGAAATCCTGTTGGCGGGCAATGGCAACGACACGCTGGACGGCGGCAAGGGCAACGACGTGCTGGTCGGCGGCAAGGGCGATGACACGCTGATTGGTGGTGAAGGAGATGATGTTTTCCTGTGGCTCAAGGGCGATCAGGGAACCACTGCGGCTCCTGCCAAGGATGTGATCAACGACTTTGGCAAGGGCGGCTCCGATACCAACGGCAATGATGTGCTGGACCTGCACGATCTGCTCCAAGGGGAGGAGGGCAGCACGGATCTGTCCAAGTTCCTGAACTTCTCCAAGAGTGGTGCAGATACCGTGCTCAAGGTCTCCACCGATGGAAATCTGGGTGCTGCAGGCTCCAACTACGATCAACTGATCACGTTCAAGGGAGTGGATCTCACCGCTGGACACTCGTTGACCAGCACGGCGGATCAGAACGCCTTGATCAAGGAGCTGATCGATCAAGGCAAGCTCAAGATCGACCACAGCTGATAAGCAGCTCCCGGCGAGGTCAGGCAGAAGTCTTGAAATATCAAGTCTTCTGCCTCTTCGCTCGGCTGTGATCGGCAGGTCGTTTCAAGAGCTTGCTTGATTGGTTACATTTGTGAGCATTGAATCCTGACTGCGTTCTCATCGACCTTTCAAGATTCATAGCAGTCATCACAATATTTACAGGCGTCTCAAGCAATTTATGTCTTGCGCGCTTGCTCTTTTTGCAACTCGCTTGAGTACTTCGCCTAGCCTCCTGTTTCCACAGCCCGTGGAAAAAATGCAGCGTCTGTCGCGCAGAGGCATGCTTTTGTATGGCTCGGCGATTCTCGGAACCTGGGCGCTGCAGAACGGGTTTGAAGCCGTCGCGCTGGATTTCGACGGCGAGCGGCTGCAGAGCAGCATGCAGTCTCGTTATGGCGCCGCAGGTGTCCAGAGGCTGGGTCAGTGGCTGACGATGCTGCAAGCCCAGAAAGACAGGTCGCTGCAGCAGCAGCTGCCGGCCGTCAACACGTTCTGGAATCGCGCAGTGTTGCAGTCGGAGGACAGCGTCCTCTGGTCCCAGTCCGACTATTGGGCCACGCCCCTTGAAACCCTGGGCAGAGGGGCTGGAGACTGCGAGGATTACGTGATTGGCAAGTATTTCTCGCTGCTGCGCCTGGGCGTGGCAGTAGAGAAACTGCGCCTGATCTATGTGCGTGCCCGCCTGGGGGGCGTGGGTAGTACGCAGAGCATTGCGCATATGGTGCTGGGCTATTACGAGACACCTGCAGCCGAGCCGCTGGTGCTGGACAGTCTGCTGGACAACATCATGCCGGCAAGCCAGCGCAAGGACTTGACTCCTGTATTCAGCTTCAATGCACAGGGTGTATATGTCGCGGGCGCACAGCCTGCTTCGGTGGACAGGATTACGCGCTGGCGCGATCTGCTGGCGCGCATGAAGCAGGAAGGTTTTTTGCCATGAATGTCATGTTTGGCGGTGCGGGCAGCGGAGCCATGTTGAATGGTCGACACAGATAAGGCAGCAAGATGTCGTTGTTAAAGCAACTTTTGATCAGCGTGACGGTGGCCATTGTGGCAATCTTGATCGGCACCCTGGCTTTCAGCATCGGTGCTGCGCGCCAGTATCTGGATGGGCAGTTGCAGTCCGAGAGTGAGAACGCCGCATCTTCGCTGGCATTGTCGCTATCGCAGCCGGCCAACCAGGATCCGGTCACGCAGGAGCTGCTGATGATGGCCTTGTTCGATGGCGGGCAGTTCAAGCTGATCCGCCTGGCGTCCCCGCAGGGCGAGACCTTGTTCGAGCGTAGGCGCGACAACGGCATTACCGATAGTTCTGCCTCTGCTGCCAAGCTCCAGGACGGCGCTGCTCCGCCGTGGTTTGTGGAGGTGCTGCCGCTGCGTTCGCCAAAGGCAGAGCGTGTGATCAGCGATGGCTGGAAGCAGGTTGGGCAATTGACGCTGGTTGTGGACAACAGCTATGCGAGCCAGGCACTGTGGGGCAGCAGCGTACGCTTGGCGGGTGTGGTGGTGCTGGCCGGGCTGGCCTGGGCTTTCTTTGTAGTCTTGCTGTTCAGATGGTTTCGCAAGGTCTTGCAGCAGGAAATCTCGGCACAGGTTCAGGCGATTGGACGTCAGGCAGGAAGTGAGGTACCGGCGAAGCCCGTCAAGGCCGCGGTCGCCGAGCTGGTGCCCGTACTCAGCGCCATTGCAGACACCCGAGAGCGGGTGCAGGCTACGGCGCAGGAGCAAATGGAGCGTATCGAATCACTGGAGCTGGAGGTCAATCTTGATCCAGTTACTCAGCTGCCGAATCGCAAGTACTTTGTCAATGAGTTGCGTCGCGCGCTGAGCGAAACTGACGGCGTTGCGGCACATGGCCATGTGATGCTGTTCAGGCAGCGTGATCTGCTGGCTCTGAATGCGCAGATGTCCCGAGCCAGTGCCGATGCATGGCTGGCTGCGATGGGTGAACAGGTCAATCAGGTGTTGAAGAGTCATGCCGAGTGCAAGGCCCAACTGGCGCGCCTCAATGGCTCGGACTTTGTGGTTCTCATGCCGGCCCTGGCCGGGCCCCAGGCCATGTCGCTGGTGCAGCAGATCCGACAGGTGCTGCTGTCCATGCGTGTGACCTTGAGCAGTGGCCAATGGTGCCGCTGGAGCTTTGCCCTGACCGATTACTCGGCATCGAGTTCGGTAACAGGTGTGCTTGCGCGGCTGGACTACGGTCTGATGCGAGCCGAGAGTTCGGGCCAGGCCGAGGTGGAATATGTAGCCTACGGCGATGATGAGGTGGTTTCCGATCTGGCCGGGGAAACCTTGTGGCGTCAGATGCTGATTGCCGCCCTGGAGGCACAGGATGCGCTTTCCCTGTCCGTTCAACTACTGCAATTCAAGGGCCGAAACGGGATGCAGGAGCGCGGCGAAGCGTCGCTCTCGCTGCGCACTGCTTCCGGCGAGACCTTGATGGGGTCGCTGTTCCTGCCGGTCGCCGTGCGCCTGGGCTTGTCGGCAGAATTCGATTTGCGAGCGGTGGCCCTCGGGGCTGCATGGCTTGAGCAGAACGATTGCGAGCTGGTCATTCGAATCTCCTTGCCCTCGCTGGCCCAGCCCGACTTCCTGGGCCGGCTACGCGAAGAGCTGAACGCTCCGGGATGGGCACGCCGCTTGCCGCTACTCTGTCTGGAGCTGGATGCACACGGACTTGCGGCGTATCCCGATGAAGTCACCGAATTTTGCCAGGCTATGGCAATGGCTGGCGTGGGAGTGGGGCTGCGTCGCCTGGATCAGCAGCCCATGGGCCTGACCAAGCTCCATACCTTGCCGCTGCGCTATGTGAAACTGGGTGGTGAATTCTCGGAGCAGGCTGCGCAAAGCCCTGGTGCCTTGCATCTGCTGCAGGCCATCGTCGAGACTGCGACCGGGCTTGGAATTCAAGTGGTGGTGACCGATGTCGTCAATACGGAGGCTGCGAAGCTGCTGCGTCAGCAAAACGCGCTGACGCTGCTTACTTGAAATGATGGATCTGCCGTGAAAAGAACAAGGGGCGCATGAAGCGCCCCTTTTTATGGGTCTTGTGCTCTTAATGAGCTTCGCTCTGATCGGCGATCTGCACACGCCTGGCATAGCGCTGCGCCAGTACGGCGCAGACCATGAGCTGGATCTGATGGAACAGCATCAGCGGCAGCACGATTGCACCCACGGAGGCAGCGGGAAAGAGCACATTGGCCATGGGAATACCACTGACCATGCTTTTCTTGGAGCCGCAGAACACGAGAGTGATCTCGTCCTCCTTGCTGAAGCCCAGGCGGCGTGCACCCCAGGTGGTGATGAGGAGCACGACGGCCAGCAAAATGCAGCACAACACGATCAAGCCCAGCAGCGAGGGCAGGGGTGTCTGCTTCCACAGTCCGCTGATGACGGCAGCGCTGAAGGCGGCATAGACCACAAACAGGATGGAGCCCTGGTCCACCAGCTTGATGATGGAGGCACGACGCTGCAAAAAGCCGCCGATCACAGGGCGCATCAGGTGACCGATGACAAAGGGCAGCAGCAGCGTCACGGCAATCTTGCCAATGGCATGCAGTGCATCGCCGCCTTCCGCATTCTTGTGCAGTATCAGGCTCACCAGAATCGGTGTGACCAGAATGCCCAGCAGGGTAGAGGCGGACGCGCTGCACACGGCGGCGGGCACATTGCCGCGCGCCATGGAGGTGAAGGCAATCGCCGATTGCACCGTGGCGGGCAGGGTGCAAAGAAACAGCACGCCGACATACATCTCGGTGGTGACCAGGGGCGAAAGCACCGGGCGCAGTGCCAGCCCCAGCACGGGGAACAGCACAAAGGTGGCGATGAAGATCCAGATATGCAGGCGCCAGTGGCCTATGCCCGCCAGGATGGCCTGGCGCGAGAGCTTGGCGCCATGCAGAAAGAACAGCAGGCTGACGATGCCGGTGGTGGTCAGTTCCACATATTTGGCGACCTGGCCCGAGGCGGGCAGAAAACTGGCGAGGACGACGGTGGCAATCAATGCCAGCGTGAAGTTATCGGGGACAAAGCGGGGGCGAGACATATTCTTGAACTGAAGCCATCCATGCAAAGCACCGGTCCGGTGCGCGATGGCTGCGTATTGGACACGCAATCCATTTAAAAGAGAAATGGATTTATTCGATAGACCTATAATTTTTTGATATGAATATCAGTCTGCGTCAACTGCGTGCCTTTGTGGCAGTGGCCCAAAGCAGCAGTTTCAGTCGTGCGGCCGATGTTCTGGCATTGACCCAGCCTGCCGTCAGCCGCAATGTGACGGATCTGGAGCAGGCCTTGGGCTTGCTGCTGCTGCATCGCACCACGCGTGAGGTG
Organism: Comamonas sp. F1-6; assembly: GCF_039581415.1. NCBI lineage: Bacteria > Pseudomonadati > Pseudomonadota > Betaproteobacteria > Burkholderiales > Comamonadaceae > Comamonas > Comamonas sp. F1-6. The sequence continues at coordinate 136,726 of NZ_JBCPWN010000013.1, read as the reverse complement.
GAACTGACCGAGGCAGGCCGTCTGCTGCTGGGCAATCTCTCGCGCGTGCTCGAGGATCTTGATGCCTGCCTGCTCGAAGTGCAAGGCCTGGCGACACAGCGCAAGGGCCGCGTGAAGGTGGCCAGCAGTCCCACGCTTTCCGCCAATCTGCTGCCGCAATGCATTGCGCGTGGCAGACAACAGTCACCGGGCGTCAATATCCAGCTGCTCGATCGTATTCAAAGCGATGTGCTGCTCAGCGTGCGCAGCGGCGAGGTGGATTTTGGGGTGGTGATCGACCCATCCGAGAAACAGGATCTGCATGCACAGACCATCCTGACCGAGCCTTTTTGTCTGGTCTGCCTTTCCTCGCATAGCCTGGCGCGCAAGAAAGAGGTGCACTGGGCACAGTTGGCCGGTGAATCGTTGGTGCTGCTCGATCATGCATCGGGCAGCCGTCGCTTGATCGATGCCGCACTACAGGCGCATGGCGCGGCTGCATCGGTGGTGCAGGAGGTAGGGCATACGGCCACCATCTACAGCATGGTGCAGCAAGGTCTGGGTTTGAGCGTGGTGCCGCGTCTCGCCATTCCCTCGGCCTGGGCAGCTCAGACTGCTACGACTGCGGCAGCTGGCAGTGCCGCTTTGGTCAGCCGTCCCCTGGTGCCCAAGGTGCAGCGCAGCATCATGCTGGTCAAGCGCCAGCAGCGTGAGCTATCGCCTGTCGCGCATTTGGTCTGGGATCTGATTGCAGCGGAGGCTGTCGGCCTTCTGGGCGAATAGCGGCTCAGGGCCTGAGCACGATGCGTGAATCAATGACCAGCCCTTGCGGCTGCGGCGCGACATATACCGGCTGGGGCGGGGCTACATAAACCGGTTGTGGCGCATAGTAGGCATCTGGACGGTTTCTGCACTTGCGCTTTTCCTTGTACTCGCCATTGCTCTTCCACTTGCGCTCCACTTTGCAGTGGCCGTCCCAGTACTCTTCCTTGTGCTCGCGCTTGTGGTGATGGTGATGACGATCATGTGCCTGGCTGCTCAGTGGCGTGGCAATCAGCACCACAGGCAGGCAGATGGAAACAAGAGCAAGGATTTTCTTCATTGTGGGTGGGGCAGTCCATGGCCCAAGCCATGGCCGCATCGGTTTCAGAACGCTGCGAGCATAAGCGCAATGCACCGAAGAGACTGTATCAATTCATGAGCGAGATTTGTGCTGTGGCTGTGCGCTGGACGTGCGTGAGGTGCTGGTACTTATGCAAAAGAGAGCGGCTTGTGCTTGAAATACATTAGCTTTGACATGATTTCTATCTGAAATTAAGTAAATTGAAGCGGAACAAGCTACTCAAAAGATAGCTTTTCAATGGATAACTGCTTTGATCTGGACCGTGGTAGTAGACACAGCTACTCGAATGCCATGGCTTCAGGAGACGGACATTGATCTCGCAAACCGGCGCCAGGATTGGCTGCGCCTCGCAAGACCGTTTTGGGCTGGGCCGGTTCGCCGGTTTTCTCCCGGAACACACCTGCGCCTGAAGAGACTTTGAACCTGCAGGGTTGCAATTCTGAGACGTGCTGGGCTGCTTTGCGGGCAACTGTTCCATGATGGTGTCGCGTTGGTCGCCTTGGCCGACGCGTGCGGTCAAGAGATGGCTCGGCTCTTGCGCTGTCTATCGCCGGATCGATGGCGCCACAGGGGGGTGATCCCATGTCCTGCTCACTGAATGGATCACCCGTCTGCCAGCCGTTTCCATCGGCAAGCCAAGCAGGCTGAATGTCTTCTGTCGATGGGCTCCAGGCACAGTCTGTCGGATGCTGCCGCAGCCCTGGCCGCCCTGGGAGCTGTGCCGCATGTTTCCTTGAGCAGGAATGATCGCTGCGGCCCTGTTGGCAGCGATTGAATCGTGGCTTCAGGTTCGGCCTCGTCTGCGGCTCTGTCCCGTGCCGTTTCACGAGATGGTGGAAAATTCGTCCCTACCCTGTCCAATCTGAGCAGGGAAGCTGCAGGCAATGCAAAAGTGCCGTTCTTGCCAGGTTGACGATGAGAGGAATGTCGAGGTGTGGTGTCGAAAAAAGAAGAGGGAGACCAGCGTCACCAGTCGTGATGGCGGGTGCAAAGTTCTGGCTGCCAAGCGCGATGCGCAGCTGGCGACCAGTCTGTTGTTGGTAATCTGGGTTTCTGTACTGGTAGCCACCAGTTGGCAAATCTGGTCGGCACATCAGCGCACTCTGAGCGAGATTGATACCAACAATCGCAATCTTGCACAGACGCTGAACACCTATGCCGAGGGGGTCTTCACCCAGAGCTCCATGCTGCTGCTCGGCATGCTTGAGCGCCTGGAGGTGCAGGGCACCACGCCTGAGCATCTTGTGCGTATGCAGCAGCTGGTCGGTCGCCAGGAACATCTGCTTTCCCAGCTCAATGAATTGCTCGTCCTCGATGCGAGCGGTAAATGGCTCATGTCATCGAGAGGGGGATTTCTCGAGGGAACCAACAGCGCTGACCGTCGCTTTTTTTCATACCACCGCGATAACCCGTCGCACGAAATCTTCATCGGTGCGCCCATACGTAGCCGCTCTACAGGGGAATGGGTGCTTACCATCAGCCGGCGATTTGAGAACCAAGAGGGGGACTTTGCCGGGGTCATCGTTGTCGTGCTGGGGATAGAGAACTTTCTGCACTTGTTCGGCAAGATCGATGTCGGCGAGCAAGGGTCTATTGGATTCGCAACGACCAGCGGACAGTTGTTGGTGCGTTATCCATTTCGTGAACAGGATCTGGGGCGTGACTTCTCTCGCTCCCCTAACTTCCTGCGCTATTACTCTAACCTGAAATCCGGCACGGCGTCCTTTGAGTCCGGCATAGATGGAACGGAAAGGCTATATGCCTTCAGGAGCAATGATCGTTATCCCGTTTTCACGGTGGTGGCCCGGGGGCGGTATGAGGCACTGCAAGCCTGGCGAAGTCAGGCGCTGCTGACGGCAGGTGTGGTGCTAGGTCTGCTGGCAGTTGTCACACTGATAGGCTGGCGTCTGATCCTGCTCATTCGACAGCGTGCGCAGGCAGAGACATCCTTGATGGCAGTGCGTGAGAAGTTACTGGATGCCAACCTCGAACTGGAGCGGCTGGCCACGCAGGATTCATTGACAGGGCTGGCGAACCGGCGACGCTTCGACGAGGTACTGCAACTGGAGGTCCGGCGTGCCGCGCGTGACGGGACGGTGCTCTCGCTTTTGCTCATCGATCTGGACCATTTCAAGGGCTTCAATGACCGCTATGGTCATGTCGCCGGCGACGAATGCCTGAAAGCGGTGTCGCGGCAGCTGGAGCTGTCGGCCAAGCGTTCGGGGGATCTGGCAGCACGTTACGGTGGGGAGGAACTTGCCATCATTCTTCCCAATACCGCGCTGGAGGGCGCCATGCGCGTTGCCGAGGAGTTGCTGAAATGCATACGAGGACTCGACATCGCCCATGAGTCCAGCCAATTCGGCCATGTCACTGTGAGCATAGGAGCGGCAAGCATGCAGGGTAGGCATGGACTGGCGAGTCCGCTGGATCTGGTTGAAGCGGCCGATCAAGCCCTGTATCGGGCCAAGGCGGCTGGGCGCAATCGTGCCGAGTGCTGAGCTGTCGGAGCTGGTCTCTCGGATCCTTAGACGGCCTTCAAGCAATCTGAGGGCGCGAGCCATCATTTCAAATCCGTAGTCTTGCCAAAGGGGAACGCTGCCTGGAGGTAGTTGTCGCGTCATGGCCAAGAAGTCGGCGCAGGACACAGCAAAAGCACCGAAGCCGGCTAGCGTATTCCTGCGAATATCTGGCCCCGCGAAGGCGGGCTGGTTGGCCTATCGCATGATTCACGACAGGGCATCATGTAGATGCTGGTTGATGCTGGCTTTGATGGTTATGACCTGCATCGACGCCAGCGCTACGTGCAGGAAGGTCGCAGACCTACAAGGAATTTCAACACTTGCAGCGAGGGGCAAGAGCTGGGATGAGGCCGGCGATAGCAATGCCACCGATGACTGGTGGCGGACTTTGTGCATGCCTGATTCCCGGCTGGCCAGGCTGGATGTGCAGGCTGTGGGAATCTCAAGCAAATGGCGTGAGAGTGCCTCCGCGATCCATATCGATACGCGCTGAAGGCAGTGCGAGCATTGAAGAGCCAGAGCTGACCGCTGCGATCTGCATCTGGAGCAGGCAGAGCTTGCAATTGAGCTGCAGGCCGGGTGCTTGCGCAGCCCCGTGATCCTGCAGCTGACACAAGCATGTCGAACTGGTCGCCGTAGCGCACCAGATCAACCGCCGAGGCTTAGTGGCGGCGCTGTTGCGGCGCAGGGTTGCTGTTGTTGGAGCGCTCGATATGACGGAAGGTCAGGCGACCCTTGTTCAGATCATAGGGAGACATCTCCAGCGTTACCTTGTCGCCTGCCAGCACGCGAATACGGTGCTTGCGCATCTTGCCGCCGGAATAGGCAATCAGCTGGTGGCCGTTGTCCAGCGTCACACGAAAGCGGGCGTCCGGCAAAACCTCGTCCACTCTGCCTTGCATTTCAATCAATTCTTCTTTGGCCAAAATATTTCCTTTCTACAAAGAGGTCAGTTCAACTGGTTGTCCAGCACCATGCTGCGCCCCTCGGCGAGGGCATATTTGCTGGCCATATCCGGGGTGTCGAACTGGCGGATAAACCTGAAAATCCGGTCATAGGTTCCGCGTCGGATGGAAACCGCTGCAGCAACCTTGCCGGAGTGAGTCATTTGGGTGAGGGCAGTCACAATGTAGTTGCCGACACGCTCTGTGATTTGTTCTGTGTGCATATCGAGTCAACGGGCGGCACAAACCCAGGGCAGGGCATGTCGACCAATGAAAAATGAAGGAGTCCAGCTCTGATGAGCCGGGATCAAATAAGCCAGCCGCTTGCGGGTGGCTTAAGCTTCTTGCCATGGAGTGCTATGACTGTATGGAGCCAAGCGTGGGCAACGTGAGAACTGCCTGAGAGATACTGCGCGGGGCAAGTGCCATGCAGCAACCGGCAGATTATAAAGCATTGTTCTTTTATGCGCAAATCGTGATGAAACCGAGTAGCTGCAAAAGAAAAAGCCCCAGGCTCTTGCGAACCTGGGGCTTTTATTCTGGTGCCGGAGACATGAATCGAACACGCGACCTTCTCATTACGAACTCTGGCGCGAAGTATCGTCAATTGATGCTCACTACTGTTTTCACTCGAGACAAGCCAATTTTAGCATCCCGCATTGATGCCGAATAGTGCGGAAATTTTTCCCCAACTGTGACATAGCTGTGACACGGAGGGCTTGCATCCGGGCATTGTTTTGGCACGATCCAGACCACCTGAGTATGTTCAACGAGGTGAGGATGAGTACGCAGCAAGCAGACAAAGAGCCAGTGGGGCCGAAGTCATCCAGGCAATGGGCTTGGGAATTTCTTAGACGCAACCCTGCATACAGAGATGCGTATGCGCAGTGGATGGCGCTTCCGGAGTCTGTTCGTAGCTTGAACATCAACACACAGGAGCTTTGCCGATCACTGCCCGACGAAATTCCTATGTCTTTTTTTGTGGTTGAAGAGCAGCCGCAGCTTGATGACACGTGGCATGAGAAGCTGAGTGGCAAGAGTCAGGCAGAGGATTTCGCGGCTGTTAGTCCATTTCATCGAAAGAAAGGGGTGGAGCCCTTGCCTGGGGAAAATTTAAAGGAATGGCATGAGCGCACTCTAGAAATAAGAAAAGAGGTGGGATTCACAATTTTCCATTCTTCATCCATCTTGCCGAGAGAAAGATTTGGCTTGAAAAAGTGGATTGATCCAGAGGTCTCACCCCTTCCTGAGTCAGATGCTGATATTTTTGAAGAACTAGAATTTGAGGTGTATGCAGAATTTTTAAAGTCAGAGCACTTTCGCAATAAACCATGTTCTATATCTGTGGGGGATGTAGGGAGAACGGAGGTTGTGCTGAAAATAGATGTTATGCAGCCAATGAATTATCTTAAGGAGCAATTAGAGAAAATTGTAAAAGAGCAAAGAGCCTTTGTCTTGGAGATAATGGAGCTAAAGCCCGACTATTTTTCAAGAAAAAAAGGAGGGGTTTATTTTGAGTACAAAGGGAAAGGTAGCATAAATAAAGGAGGTATATATAAAGAGTATTTGAAAATTCTTGATAGAATTTTGATGGGGGAGAGTAAAAAAGATATTATATCTATTGAGCCTGGTTTTGCTCGATCTAGAAGTGATGATAATTATGTTGAGACCATGGAGAAAAGATATGATGAAGCGCTCATTATTCGGGATGCAGATTATCGGAAAATGGCATATTTTGATGACTATCGAGGCGAACTAAGGAAGATGAAAAGAGCTCAAAAAAAGGATTAATTTTTAATAAGACCAATTTTCATGCCGAACGGGTAGATTATTAAGTTCTTCCCTGAAGTATTCCCACTTTGGCATAAATAGGTTCATTACTGAGACAAAGCGTGCATTGTGACTAGGCTCAATCAAATGAGCTAGCTCGTGCACGATGATGTATTCCAGACATTCGGGCGGCTTCTTTGCTAGATCGGTGTTCAACCGGATGGCGCGGCTGTTGGGGTTGCAGCTTCCCCACTTGGTTTTCATGCGCTGCACAAAAACCTTGGAGGCTTTCACGTTCATCAATGCTTCCCACTTTTGCAGCAGCGGTGGCAATGCCGTTTTGAGCTGTTCGCGGTACCAGGCATCCAGCAGCTCCTCGCGGCGTTCCGTGCTGGTGCCTGGGCGGACACCAAGCACGATTCGCTTGTGCTGGAGGTCAATGGTGGGCGCTGCATCACGTTCGATCACGGCCAGCAGATAGCGTTTGCCCCACAGATAGTGACTCTCGCGGTCTATGTAATCACGCGGGGCTTCGCGTTTCTGTGCGCGCACTTTGCGCTGCTGGCTTTTGATCCATGGCAGCTTTGAAATTGCAAACACTCGGATCGTGTCCAAGGCCATGTGCTCGGGTGCAGAAATCCGTATGCGACCTGCGGGCGGGTACACGCTCAAGTGCACATGTTTGATGCGCTTTCTGATCACCTCGGCAGCGATGCCGCCCAGGTCAATGCTCTCTGGCATCAATATTCCTGCTGCGCGTTGACGACAAGAAACAGGCGTTCCACTTCGTCCACGTCCTTGAGTGTGTCGTACAGCGCACGCTTGATCACCAACTCCTTGGCCTGCACGCCCCTCCAGCCATCTGGCCGAGCTAATTTGACCGCTTTGTCGATCTTGAGGGCCAATGTCACGGCGGGGTCTTCGTCACTGTCTGCGGGGCCGTAAGGTGCATCCGCTTCCGCAGCTTTCACAGCATGCAGTACTGGTGAGTTCTGCAGGTTGTTGAAGATGGCACGCTTGCCGGGTGAGTCGAGCTTGCCCAATGTGGGGTCTGTTGGACCTGTCTGTACTTTGGTGGCTATATCGGCAATGCGCTTTAAATATTCTTCGTATTCGATGGCGCGCTCTTTGCGCAGCTTGATGATTTCATTGAGCAGGGCCGACATTTTTTCAAAGTAGGCCGGGTCGGTCAGGCTGTCTTTGATGATCTTGCTGCGAACGTTGTTTTCAATCGTCTCGGCAATGGCTTGTTGGTTGCCTTGCATGTCGGCCAGCTTGTTGGCAATCGCATCCGCAATGCCTGTCTTCACGATCAAGTCCAGCAAACCAATGCCGTCAAATGGCGAAATCTTGCGTGGCTCGCTGGCTTCGATATAGGTGTCGATCAAGTGCCGCATGTCAGCCTCGAAAGGCTTGAGGTCCAAGGTTTCGCCGCTGGCCTTGCGGATGATCTCGCGGATGGCAAGGTACTGATCCAGCTTTGTCTTGATGGACTTGGCGTCTTGTTCGCTGTACCCGGCTGCAGCCATTTCATCTGCCACGTTGGCATAGGCGCGCAGCAACGCCACCACACCCTTGTAGAAAGCTACGCGCTGTGGTTCATGGGTTTTCAGGTCGTCGGCAATCTCGGTATTGCCGCAGAAGTAGTGGATGTGTTCTAGCTCGCCCTTGGGCGGCTGAACTGGCTCGCACAGCAAGAACAAGGCTTCCAGCGCAGCATCCAGCCGTTCCCGGCCCAGTGTCAGTCGGTCCTGCAGCATCACCTCGGGGTCAGCACCGCCTGCACTGTGGTCGATCTCCGAGGTGTACACCGCAATGGCTTTTTCCACCTTCTTGAACAAGTCCTTGTAATCGACGATGTAGCCAAAGTCCTTGTCATCGCCGTCCAGTCGGTTGGTGCGGCAGATTGCCTGGAACAGACCATGGTCCTGCATGGACTTGTCGATGTATAGGTAAGAGCAGGGCGGGGCATCAAAGCCGGTCAGCAGCTTGTCCACCACGACCAACAGGCGCATATTGGCAGGCTCTTTGACGAACAGAGCCTTGGCCTGGTCTTCGTAGGTTTCTGTTTTGGACTTGCCCGGCTTGGGTTGCACATTGCTCAGCAGTTCGGTATAGGTGTTGTAGATGAACTGCTTGTCGGTCTCTGTACCGGCGCCAATCTCTTCCAGCGTCACATCCTTGGCCTGCGGGTTGTAAGAGGTAATGACCGCGCACCGGCCCTTGAACAGCGTCTTCTGAAACAGCGTGAAGTATTTGCAGGCCTCGTAGATGCTGGAAGCCACCAAGATGGCATTGCCGCGTTCACTGGACAGGCGCGGTTTGACGCTGAAGTCAAAAATAATGTCCGCCACCACCCGGTCCATGCGGGCTTTGGAGCTGAGCACGTTCTGCATCGTGCCCCATTGCTTCTTCAGCTCTTCTTTCTGCCAGTCGTTCAGCGCCTTGGTTTTGGCGTCAAACCACTGGTCGATCTTGTCCTGCGAGCCCAGCTTCTGGTCAATGTCGCGGGCCTCGTACACCAGGTCCAGCACCACGCCATCTTCCACGGCTTCGCTGAATTTGTAGGTGTGGATGTAGCCGCCAAATACTTCCAGGCTGCTGGCCCGGTCTTTCTTGAGCAGAGGCGTGCCGGTGAAGCCGATGAACACCGCATTGGGCATCAGCGCCTTCATCACGCGGTTGAGCTTGCCGCCCTGTGTGCGGTGGCATTCGTCCACAAACACAAACACCTCGCCCACTGTGGGGCTGGGCTGCGCCTGCAGGTCTTTGATGAAGGCGTCAAAGTCCGCATCGGCGTTTTTGGCTGTCGCGCCAAATTTGTGCACCAGCGAGCACAGCAGCCGAGGCGTGGCCTGACCCAGTTGGCTCATCAAGTCGCTCCCGCTGCTGGTGCGGCAAATGGTTTCACCGGCATCGGTAAATACGCGCTCGATCTGTTTGTCCAGCTCGTCGCGGTCGGTGATGATGGCTACCCGCGCCTGTGGATTGTTCTCCAGAATCCACTTGGCCAGCAGCACCATCAGAATGCTTTTGCCCGCCCCCTGCGTGTGCCAGATGATGCCGCCTTGGCGTTGGCGCACATGCTCTTGCGCGGCTTTGATGCCGAAATACTGGTGCACGCGAGGCAGCTTCTTCACGCCGCCGTCGAACAGTACAAAGTCGTGCATCAACTCGATGAGGCGGGCCTTGCTGCACATCTTCAGCAGGTACTTGTCCAGCTTGTAGCGGCTGTTGTCAGCCTCGTCTTCCTTCCAGGTCAGGAAGAATTTCTCCGGCGTGCCAATGGTGCCGTACTGCATGCCTTCGGAATCGTTGCCCGCCATCACCAACTGCACGGTGCTGAAGAACCAGGCGTTGAACTCGGGCAACTGGTTTGACAGGCTTTGCCTGATGCCATCGCCAATGCTGACCCTGCTGTTTTTGAGCTCCAGCACACCGATGGCGATGCCGTTGATATACAGCACTACATCGGGCCGCCGCTGCAGCTTGCCTTTGAGGGTGACCTCTTCGGCGATGGCAAAGTGATTGCTGGCAGGCGCTTTCCAGTTGATCAGGTGCACGGTCTCCGTCACCTTGCCCGCTTCGGTCTTCACCGGCACACCGTAGCGCAGCAACTGGTATACGGCCTGGTTGTTGCCGTACAGGCTGCGGTCGGGGTGATTGGCTTCTGTGCGCAGCTTGTACAGCGCCGAGCTGATCTGTGCAGATTGAAAGCCCGCACCCGTCAGATACTCGGTCAGCAAGCCCTCTTCGATATGGCTGTTGCCTGCGCGGTCGGCCCAGTCGCCCAGGTAGCTGTACCCCAGTTCGTCGCAGAACAGCTTTACCACGCGGTTTTGCGTGGCACGCTCAGGCTTGCCAATATCGCTCATATGGATGTGTTCTCCCTCTATGCCAGATCAACCCTGCACACTGTACCGAGTGTCACGAAACTTCATCATGCCAAAGCGCAGCGCACCACCCTCAAAGCCTTTTACGCCCAGCCCGCAATCGGTGCGGCGTGCCGTGGCCAGTTCCACCGCACTGGAAACGGGGCAGACCGTGCAACAACTGGAGCAAAAATTGCGCAACCGCAGTCAGAGCCGATTTGCCCGCATCAGGCTGGCGGACTGATACCAGAAGCTGTGCAAAAACTTTGCTTCATGAGCTTGAAGTAAAAATAGCCTCTATAGCATATTCATAAAGCGCAAGAAGCTACGCTATTCATAGCAAACGAATCCTGCCGGTCAGCAGCTCCTGCATCATGCCCTGCTTGATCTGCTGGGCCTTGGCGAGTCGTACTTCCAGCGCGGCGAGTTCGGTGTCCATGTCGCTAAGGACGGTAGCAATGGCGGTTTGTTCGGCAAGGGTCGGAGGCATTGTTATCTCGAAATCCAAGAAGGTTGAAAGTCGCAACGAATCTACTGTGGCCTTGACCGAGTTTTCCATGGCGTGTGCACCGAATTTAGTCGCCATGTAGAAATAGATGAATTTCCCTGAGGTTTCGCTTGTGAAACGAGTGATAGCGTAAACGCGCTGGTGAACGTCAAATTTGCCGAAAATGTAGTGAAATATGCTGCCAATACCTCCTTCGCCGGGAATAAGGATGGCTTCGCAATCATGAGAAAAGCTATTGATTCGCTCAACCGTCGATGAGCGAACGAAAAATGGATAAGCGCCGTCTTCGACTTTGTCTTGGTTGTTACGACCACCAGTTTTGATGTTTGCAACCTCGCCCAGTCGCTTCACTACCCAGGCTCCGCTGAACCCTGGCAGTCGCCGCTTGCCGGCGAGCAATTCCTGCATGGCGCCTTGTTTGATCAGGCGCTTTTTGGCGATGAGTTGATCCAGGGATTCGATAAGGGCATCGGCATCACTCAAGGCTTCGGCAATGGCTTCTTGTTCGGCCCGCGATGAGGGCAGAGGAACGGGTAAAAGTCCGAGTGAGGTCTTGTTAATAGACGCCAAATTTGTGGTCTGCCGACCAGCGAGCAGGAAATATTTACGAGCCGCTGTGGACCCCGTCCAAGCCTTCAAATAAGCGGGCAATAGAGATGAACCGCAACGAACAACAAAAACGTGATTCTGATGAACGCAGGGGCTGAACTCGCCAGACCACAGTGCTCCACGTCCTAACTTATCTAGGTCCCCGCCTTCATTCATTAGCATATCGCCAGGCAGCACGGCGTATCTCTTAATATCGTCGCGATTTACCTGGAGTTGACTCATCTCTGTCAGGTCCAAGAAGCCGTCTTGAACGTTGGCCACACGCAAATAGTGCACAAAAACGGGATTGGTAATGGCAGCGTTCGAGTTCTTGGCAATGCCAGAGCGGATTTCAGCCAAATCCACAAGCACCATTAGCTTCCAATCGGAGGGTATTTGTCCGACTTCGGACGATTTGAAGTCCTTTCTCAGTTCCATACAAATCCCATTTTTGCCAGATGCTGATTCAGCTTGGCCTCCAGTTCTGTCACGCGACTGGCCATCTGCGGCATGGGCGTGCCATAGCGGTCGGCCAATTCCTTCACCCGTTGCGTCAGTGCCTGGCTGATGCGGTCCATTTCGCCATAGATGGCAGCACGCAGCGCGGCCAGCCATTTGTCGTCCACCACCAGCGCCTGAGTGTCGGCTTGGCTGAGCTTGGGGTATTGGGCCAGTGCCTTGGCGTCCAGCGCGGCCTCGGCATCTCTGAGTTGCTTTTTCAGGTCGGCCTCTTGCTTGGCAAGCTTTAACCAGCGGCTCAGTACGTCGGCCTCTTCCAGAGCATCCGGATCGTACTTAATTTCGCGCAGCCGGTCGGTCACGCTGGCCTTGTTGATCTTGTCAAAGCCGGAGAACGCCGCATCGTCACCGCTGTGTTCTTCTTCCAGCTCGGTGAGTTGGGTGGTGAGGCTTTCGAGGTTGGCTGCCAATTCATCAATGGCGGCTTGCTCTTGGACAAAGTAACGCGCCACGATCAGCGGCTTGGGCACCAGGTCGCAGGCCCAGCCCTTGTCCGTGGTTTTGGTGACTTTGCCGTCTTTATTTTTCTTGACTTCAATGATGCGGTAGGTTTCTGCTTTCCAGCCATCGGCGGCAATCAGATAGGCATCGTCCTGCATCGTGCTGGCCCAGTAGTCCATCAAGTGCTGGTACACGGCATAAGCGTCCATCAGCGGCTGGCCGGTGTAATGGGCCAGCAAGTCTTCGGACAAATCGACAATCAATTGCTTGGGGTGAAAGCCCGGCCGCAGTGCTTTGAGCGTAGGCGTGGTGCGTGTCTGCCAGTCGGCAAACAAGGTGTTCATGCGCTGCACAAAGGCGGCGAATTCGACGTGCGCGTGGATCGTGCTTTTGATCGCGGTTTTATCCACTGCCAGAGACAGGTAGCCGGGCCGCAGCGCTGTGAACAAAGATTGGCGTAGCGTTGGGCATACGGCCCAGTAGGGATTGAGCGCAGGGCTATCTATGTCTGCAACCGGGATGCCGCCTTGCAGATGCCCGGCAATGTCTTGCAGGTCTTCGGCCACGCTGCTGTCGATATAGCGCGGCAGGTTGAGGTTGAAGTCGTTTTTCTCGATTTCCTCCAGACTCACCATGCGCGCGAGTTTGGGCACGTCGGTTTGCTTGGTGAACACATCCACGATTTTGTGAAGGTCCTGCTCGCGCAGCCGGTTCTTGGGTCCATCTTTCATATAGCCATTACTGGCGTCCATCATGAAGATGCCTTTGCGCGCCTGTGCGTTTTGCTTGTCTATGACGATGATGCAAGCCGGAATTCCAGTGCCATAGAACAGGTTGGCTGGCAGGCCGATGATGCCTTTGATGTAGCCATGGCGTATCAGGTTCTTGCGAATCTCGGCCTCGGAATTGCCACGGAATAGCACGCCGTGCGGCAAGATGCACGCGGCTTGGCCGGTGCTCTTGAGTGAGCGGATGATATGCAGCAGGTAGGCAAAGTCACCCTGTTTGGCGGGTGGCACGCCAAAGGTCTCAAACCGGCCGTAGGGGTCATGCAGTGGGTCGATGCCCGTGCTCCAGCGCTTGTCGGAGAACGGTGGATTGGCGACCACGTAGTCAAAGGTTTTGAGCACGTCTTGCCCACCCACGCTGACCTTGAACTTTGGGTCAGCCAGCGTGTTGCCTTGGTGAATTTCTGCCGTGGGGTTGTCGTGCAAGATCATGTTCATGCGCGCCAAGCCACTAGTGGCCGAGTCTTTTTCCTGCCCGTAGAGCGTCACCTTGGCCGAGGCTTCATCGCCCACTTTCAATAGCAGCGAGCCCGATCCGCAGGTGGGGTCGTACACAGTCGTGGCACTGGTGGTGTGTGCGCCGCCAATCCCAATGATCTTGGCCATGACACGGCTTACTTCGGCTGGGGTGTAGAACTGGCCCTTGCTCTTGCCACTTTCGGTGGCGAAGTGGCGCATCAAGTATTCGTAGGCATCGCCCAGAATGTCGTCGCCATCGGCACGGTTCTTGGAGAAGTCCAGCGCCGGGTTTTCAAACGTGGCGATGAGGTTGGTGAGTCTATCCACCATTTCTTTGCCGGTGCCGAGCTTGGTGGCGTCGTTGAAGTCCGGCATGTCGGCCAGCTTGTTGGCTGCAGCCAGCGGGCCCACGATGCGCTTGTTGATCTGGTCGCCAATGTCGGTGCTGCCTTTGAGCGCCACCATGTCGGCAAAGGTGGCGCCAGCAGGGATGGTGATGGGGGCAAAAGGCTGCCCGGCGTACTTGTCGCTGACGTATTTGATGAACAGCAGCACCAGCACGTAATCCTTGTACTGGCTGGCATCCATGCCGCCGCGCAGTTCGTCACACGATGCCCAGAGGGACGAATAGAGCTCAGATTTCTTGATAGCCATGGGTGGTCGCTTATTTCCTTAACCAGCGATTGTGACCCACTTCGATGGCGCTTCCCGTGAGGTCTGCAGTGGGCTTGGGCCGGTTGGCGTTGGGTAGACAACTGGTAGACCAGCAACATTTGAATTCCGAAATCTTTAAATGAAATTCCATGTGTTATGAGTGGCTATTGGGGTTGATTTTCTGAAATTCTCCTAAGCCATTGAATTTAAATAAAAAAATCCGGGAAAATATAGTTTTTTATGCTTTCCCGGATTTGGTAATTGCTCGAAATATATTTGCCATCAATGCGCAGCGATGCGCATTCATCAAATAAGGAGAGTAAAGGTGATTGAGGAAAAAGTTGAAGTGAAAATTTCAAAGCAGGATTACAAATCCTTTATGAAGAGCTGGTTGACTGTTTATCAGCTGAGTCAAAAATTTCCAGCATTCTCTGAGAATTCAATTCGTGCTCTTATCTACGCATCCAAGCCTCGATTGCGTGCTAAGTCCAAGAATGGTGAGGAATATGTTCCTGGCAATGGTCTGGCGCATGCAATTCGCAAAGTGGGGCGTCGTGTGTTAATTGATGAGTGTGCCTTTGCTGAATGGATTAACTCTCAGCCTGCAAGTTGATTGAGTGTAAATAAAAAATGATTTTTGGTTTCTGCATCATCCTTGAATTAAGAGTGCATATATAGAAGTCAAGAATCATCAGTAAATTTTATTGAAAGATCATATGAAGAATTCAAAATATCAAGCTGACTCCGATGAACCGGATTACTTTCAGCCGTTTGACAAGATGAAGCTGATTTCTGCAGCAGATTTGGCAAAGCTGAAGGCCAAGAAGCGCAAGAAGCACTGGGGTGAACCCATCCAGTCCAACCAAATTGGCATGCTGTTCGGCCCTCGAGGACATGGCAAAACATGGGTGGCACTGGGTATCGCTGTATCCATGAGTGCTTGTGTGAATTTCCTAGATAAGAAACCTGTCAGAGCCCGTAAGGTCATTTATATGGATGGAGAAATGGACCTAGTCACTCTCAAGAACCGCACCATCGCATTGTGCAAAAGTCTGAATACTAATCCGCCTGATGGTTTGAAGATTTTTACCCCTGAAATTTTCACAGGCTTGTTGCCTTCAATCAATACGATGGATGGTCAAAGGGAAATTGATGCATTGATTGGCGCTGACTGGGATGTGCTCTTTATCGATAATTATTCTGCTTGGAGTGGTGATGGTCGTGAAACGGCTGAAGCTTGGGCACCCATGATGCGTTGGATGCTGGGCCATAAGCGAGCCGGTCGCACGATTATCGTCATTCATCACACGGGTAAAACAGGCAAGCAGCGCGGCAGTAGCAGTCATGAGGATGCTTTGGATTGGTCTGTGGCGTTGAAACCGGCTGATGGTGCATTTAGCGATGGAGCTTTACGCTTCAATCTGGTCTGGGAAAAAAATCGCCATTTGTCTTCTACGGATGCCAAGCCTATAGCGGTCACGATGGGCAAAGACGAAGAGGGTGGCTTGACTTGGAGCCAGTCTGATGGCGTGCACAAGAACTCTCGCGCGCAGGACGCGAAAGAGTTGATGGAGTCCGGATTGAGTCAAGCTGAGGTGGCCAAAAAACTGAGTGTGAATCGCACCACTGTAGGCCGCTGGCTCAAGTCCACCAGCTGATGCATATGTGCATCCAATAGCGCTTGCACTGTTGCACACCCTTGCATGCCTTCACGTTGCAGCGGCTGTGCACGGTGCCACCAGCGAAGTAGAGCTGTGGAGACCACTATCACCATTGAATCATTTCTCTATACGGCTGCACATCTGCAGCAGTTGAATATAAAACCATGATCGACTATTTCAACATAACCATTGATGGTGATGATTTTCCTAAAATTGGAAAGAAAGTAGTGGTTCGTCAGCCTAGCGGGGTTAAAACTAAATCGTTTACCGAAGTCAAAGTAAGCGCTGGCAAATATGCTCCGCATTTCAATGTGCGTGTAGAGACCAACGGTCAACGCATTCGTTTTCATGGCTCGCCTGCACAGTGGCTTCAAGGTCATAATGGGATGGGTTCCAATGATTTACGAGGTTTAGTTAAAAAGACTATTCGTTTGGCTTTTGAAACTCTGGAGATGGACTGTCCTGCCTCAGTTTCCAAGGCGATAATTTCTGGTAACTATGCCGTAGATGAGGTACATATTGCAGAACACTATGCAATGCCTGCAAGCTTGATCGCTAAATTGTGTAATGATATTCGACGTTATGGCGCTGCTTCACTTAAAGCAACTCCGATTTCTCCCGGTATTGGAGTGCGGTTGTGGCCTGGGTCGCGTGACCGTGAAGTTCTGATTTATGACAAGCAGAATTATTTTATGGATAATCACTTACGCCATAAATATAAGCTGCTGGGGAAGATGCCTATGAATTTTGATCGAATCGGCACAGGATTGTATTTCGATCAGATGATGGATCAATATCTGGCTCATGGTGTGCGAATTGAAACTCGACATAAACGTGATCTGAAAAAAAAGAATTTATCTTTGAATAAGGGGCTTGCCTGGAACCCTGATGTGGCTCGCGCTCTCCATGTAAAGACTGTTAATGGTATTCCGCTGCAAGACCTGCCTCCATTGGACATACGTGAGCAAGTAATTCAAAAGGCTGACTTCAAATATCGAGCGTTGATGGCTTTGTGGTTGGATGGGCGAGACCCTAAAGCCTTTTGTGCAAGCCCTGCAACCTACTACCGTCACCGCAAGGAAATTTTGGATCAATGTGGTATTGACTTGTCAGTGCCAGCTTTGATGGTAGAGGACATTTCATGGAAGTCACTGACTGACCCCATTAATATCATGGAGCCACCGGAGTGGGCTATGGAAAGTGGTTTTGTTTATGAACCGAAACGTTGGGATAGTTTTGTTGATGCCACGCAATATGAGCGTGCATGGTTGAATGGTGAAAAGGTTTAGCTATCGGAGTGTGGTGTCTATCTAATAAATAGAGATGTACACCAAAAATAAATGCAGTTATGTCAGCTGTGACTAAATAAATGGATAAAAATATATTTTATGGAATTGCACTTGATGCGGTGAACGATGTTAGCTGACAAGCGTTTTCAGGACTCCATCTGTCAAGCGCTCCTCGATTGAATGATGTGAACTATAGTTCACACCATGATCCAAATTCTACGTACTGCGGCCTTTGATGATTGGCTCCAGACTTTGCGCGACAAGGTCGGGCAACGGCAGATTTTGGCCCGACTCACTCGGTTGTCACTTGGCAACTGGGGTGACTGCAAGCCCGTTGGAGGCGAAGTGACGGAGCTGCGCATCGACCTGGCCCCGGCTACCGCGTGTACTGCTGGCGCGATGGCGATGTGGTCGTGGTTGCGCTTGGTGGTGGCGACAAGTCCACCCAGCAAAAAGACATTGCCAAGGCTCAGGCGATGGTCAAAGAGTTGAAAGGGTAAAGCTATGAACCGCGCTGCCTATGAGAAGTTGGGCATCAAGCCCTTTGATGCCGCCGAGTACCTGCAGTCCGATGAGGATTGCGCGGCCTATCTGCAAGCCTGCCTGGAGCAAGCGCCAGATGATGCATCTGTGTTTACCAAAGCTCTTGGCGACATTGCCCGCGCTCGCGGGATGATGCAGCTGGCCAAAGATACCGGCCTCACCCGTGAGGGCCTGTACAAGTCGCTCGGCGAGCAAGGCAACCCCAGTCTGTCCACCGTTATGAAGGTGATGCATGCACTGGGCCTGCAGATGCACATTGGCCCCCAGACTGCAGCTTAATTTTCTTTAGCGGTAAGTCGCATGACATGACGTGTCTAGACAGTGCTGGCGGGGACGCATCTAGCGTGCCGACAGGAATGCCAGTACATCCTTGATCGCCTGCTCCCTGGCCTTGTCGTTGCTTTCGATGTTGATGAACGATGCCTGCTGGCAGGTTTTCAGAAAGCCATTCCATTCATTCACGTCAGTGAAGGTCTTGCCGGAATACCTGTCATGTGCCGGTCCCCAGGAACGATCGGTTGCGCCGTAGGGCATGCGTATGTCCATCGAGCACTTGTTGTAGTTGCCTTCCCGGTACTGCGCCCACTTCTGGTTGAGCCGGTCAAACACATGCGTAGCACCCGCGTAGACCTTGTACATGACCGGATTGCCGTTGGCCGCCAGCTCATCTGCCAGCTCCATGCACGGCTTGGGCAATGTCATATCGTCTTTCTCACCCAGCAACATCAGCAGCGGCGACGGCAGTTTGCTGTGCTGATCGACGCGGTAGCGCATATTGCAGCCGGGGTAGACTGCAATGCTGCCGGCCCACTTCACCGCGACAGGAACAACGTGCTGCTGGTAGGTCGGCCATGCCGCATCCAGAACGGCTTGCCCGCCACGTGACCAACCCATGTGATAGATGCGCTGGCTATCAATCTGCGGATGTGTCGCCAGCAGCTTGAGGGCATACAGCGCATCCGCCAAATTGGCCGTGGTGTTCCAAGTCAGCTGCTTGGAGGCTCCCGTGACCCGCTCTTCATTGCGCGGCTTGAAGCTGTCCACCACAAAGACGGCGTAGCCAGCCGCGTTAAGCGCTTTGGCCCACACATCAAAGTACAGACTGCTGACACCTTCGCTGCCGTGCGAAAACACCACCGCCGGAACTTTGCCCTGCGCATTGGCAGGCATCAGCAGATCACCAAAGATGGGGGTATCGCTTCCCAGCCGGCCACGAACGAGTGCCCAGCGATGGTCTGGCGTCTTGGAGTTGAACTCGATGCGACCGGCTTGACCTCCGCTGAGATCATCCAAGGGGGCCGCATAACCACTGGCACCTCCTATGCCAAAAACTGAAGCCAGTAGGGCCTGAAAGCATTTCCTGGCCAAGTCTTTTGGTCGGAGCCAGTTGTTCATTGCAACGGCCCCCGGTTCTTGGCAGCTTTGCAGTCGTGAGTGGGCTGGAGCATGGTTTTTGGAGATCATGTCTCCCTCTCTTTCTGTATTTTTTGAAGTTATGCCCATCGCCACGCTAATTGAGCAAGCTGGTATGGAGTAGATTGGCATAACTGAAGTTTGGACGTCACAGGTGGCGCTTTATGGCAGTTGCAGTGGGCGCGTGTCTTGACCCAAGTTCAGACTTTGCAGCTTGGGCATTCCCAGCTCGGACAGACGATCTGCTTGACAGCGCAGGTCTGCAATACGCTTGCTGTTTTGCTCAACCAAGATGCCTTGCGTGGTGGATGTGCCGCCATACACGGCATAGCGATAGTTGCCCTTGTCGAATGACACGAACGGCATCGACTGTCCATTGAGGCCCGTATATACGCCTTGCTTGAACACGGTGCTGGCGGCTGCAGCATTGGCCGGGTAGACCATCTCTGGTGCCGCATCAAGCGGGGCCAATCGGTATGCCAGTTGGTTGCTGCTCGCCATGCATAGCGATGCACGCTTTTTGCCAGTGGAGCATGCAAACACAGGTGTCTCATCGGCAGAGCATAGATTGGGCACTGCCACTGTTTGGGTAGATGTTGGTGGTGCAACTGGGCTTTGCTTGTTTACCGCTGCTTGTGGCTGTTGCGCTGGGCTTTGTATCGCTCGCGTCGGTATAGCTGCAGGAACCGGGTCTGAGGGTGAGCCTTCAGACTCTGCCTCCATTTCAGCTTGGCTGGCGGATGGCGCAACAGGCGCCTGTGCATCGGCAGCTTTCTTTGCCGCCGCTTGTGCACGCAGCATGCGGTCATACCGATCCATGGCTATGTCGTGAAAGTAGCCCATGAACGGCATAAAGCCGTTGAGTGCGACCCGCAATGCTCCGGTGTCTTCGGTGCGCTGCACGGTGTATGTCACTTGACCACGAAGCTTGGTGCCATCCAGCACTGCGCCCTGTTTTTCATAGATGGCGCGCATGTATTGCTCCATCTGTGGCTCTGCCTTCACAGCATCTTCGGGGAAGACTGTTGTCAGCTGTGCTGAGCAGATCGCTTTGCCGGTATTGGCGTTGCTGGCATCGGTGGTGATGTTTTCTAGGGTAACGGTGGTGTCCTTGACCGTGAACTGCACACGCTGCTGGCGTTCCTCGCTCATAGCGTTGTGCTGCTTGTCAAACTGCTGCTGGTAAATCTGTTTGACCAAGCTGACGGTCTCGGCATCCGCACAGGCTGGGGTCTTATTGCCACATCCCGCAAGCATGGCGACAGCCGCACAGGCGCTACTTATAAAAGTCTTTCTCATCATTCCTCTCTCCTGTTATATGTGTCTTATACGACTCAAATCTTAATGCATTGTGTCGTATAAGACGTTGGCTCAAAAAACACATTGGCAGACCCTCAGCGGCCATGAGAGCCAAGGAGTCTGTCCCATCGCAGTTGAGCACCACTCCAGTGGTGAAGCTGCCCAATGCCGTAACAAAGGCATTGGGGACCAAGCTGCGCAGCTACCGCGAGCTGGCGCAAAAATCACAAGAGCAACTGGCGCATGAGGCGGAAGTGGAGCGCTCGCGTATCTCCAAACTGGAGAACGGCCACATCAATCCATCGCTGCTCACACTCGCCACGCTTTGCCATTGCTTAGGCATCACGCCGGCAGAGCTCTTTGAAGGCGTGACGGCCACGCTGCCTCCAGCATCGCAAGGCGGTGAACTGCGTCGCCGCAACCAGGCGCATGCCGAGAAAAGTCCAGCACCGTCCAAAGCGGTCGACACCGCTCACCGCGCCAAACGTTCCAAGGTATAGGCCAGTTACTGCAGCTTGCACACACGCACGGCAGCCAGCAGACGTACCAGCTCCGCAGACCACGATTCGGACTCGTAATGCCAGAATACCGTCCATGGCTTGGCGTCATCAGCAGGCAGATGCAGTTGTTTGGCTCGGCGACTGCCAAGGCCTGCGGTCGGTAGTCGCAGGCGTGCATTGAACGCTTGGAAGCTCGGCTCGCTACCACCAGGGTCCAGCAACAAGATGCGTTGCGGTTGACGCTTTGATCCAGAAGCCATGCCTTCCACACCGACTGCCAGTGCCCAGTGCTTGGTGCGCTGGTGCTTGACCGATGCAAAGGCCAGCGCTACCAACTCGCCGCGCATCAGCCAGTCCAGTGCGTACCGATCCACATGCTCTTTGGCTCCGTACTTAGCCGTCAGCTTCAGTGGCAAGGCCAATCGGTTGACCAGCTCTGCCCATTCTTTGGCATGGATTCCGGAAAAGTACTTGGGGCCGAATGCTTTCCAGACCGCTGCCGCCACGCCGTATTTGCGCTGGCTCATGTCGTGCATGGCCGAAGCTTTGGCCAGATCGAAGATCACCAAGATCATTGCCAGCACATGCGTGCCACAAGCGCCATCAAGCATCGACTGCTGCATAAAGCAGCGCACGGGCTCTTGGCGCTGCTGCTGCACGGTCAGCGCATGGCCGGTTTGCAATGTGGCATGCACTCGCTGGAAGCCGTAGGATGCTCCAGAGATTCGCGCCGCCATCAGTAGTCCTCTGGCAAAAGCAATGTGGTCACGGAGCGGTCGGCTTCGGTGATGATCCAGACCGTTGGCAGGCTGCTGCGCTTGTCTTGCGGCGTCCGCAGCAGTCTCTCGGGGTCCACTAGCCGGTAGACACTCATCACACGCATGTCCTGTTGAACCGATATCTCATTGGTGGCTTTGTCTTCGGCGCAGCAATCGCCCCAGTCTCCGTGCACGTGGCGTGAGATCAATGCCAGCGCGCTGAAGCCGGCTTGTTCCAGCACTTCCAGGGCGCCAGGTGTTGCCACGATCTGGCCGAGCGCGAAGCGCGGGGCATTGCTCATTAACGTCATGCGGCGTACCGCTCCAGAACGAGAAGAATTTGCTGACATGGAAGTACTCCTTGGTTAAACGTCAGACACAAGAGCTCCACGTGCGAATCACAGACACGGCACCACCCACACGGGCGAGCAACGTCCTCCGCATGCGTGGAAACGGATAAAAAAATGGACCGGCAAAGCGGTCCATCGAGAGATCAAGAAAGTAAAAGCGGCGCTGACTTCACATCACCGGCGTGGGCGCAAGAGCGGCACTACACAGTGAGCTGCAACGCATCAAATAACTCAGTATCCGTCGCATAGCTGAGGCTCAGTGCTTGAACTACAGCAGCAGGTATAGACAGTCGAGACGCCAAGCTGCAGGAGTCCGAACCGGCATCGCATGGATCGGGTAGCTCCAGCAAGCCAAGCAAGCTCAGACGGCCATCCAGCGCAGTATCGACAGCAGGCAGATCAACATGCCACCATGCAGCCAGCACACTGCGCATGGATGGAGGCGAAAGCTCAAGACCCGGCCACGCTGCGCCGCCATAGTTCAGATACGCACACAGCAGCCGCTGCCACTGCGCCGAAGACAAATAGAAGTGCATGCGTAGTCGCTCCAGATTGCGAGCCGCTGGTGCCACATCCACCGGCAGCGGTGGGCACGGTGCGGCCATCAAACGCTCCACGACCAGAGCAGGCGCCATCGGCTGATCCGGGGTCGATGTGCCAAGAAAAGCAGGCACTTCAAAGAAACATGGACTTTGCGAATGACCCAGCAGCGGCCAGTACAGCAGCTCCAGATCGCGTGACATGTCCGCCAGCAGCTCCGCGTTCAGCACATCCATCAGCAGCGGCAACAAGCGCTGCAGCAGTTGCATGCGGTGATGCCGGCGAAAAGCTAAATTGTTTGGCGAGTTCAAGCAAGCGATACAACAAGGGTTGAGATTAATAATCGCTGCACTCATATTGGATCACTGATATTTTCTCATGCTGCGCTGCACGATAAATAATACGTATTTATCTGCGCTTGATGGTATTATATCAATAATTAAAGAAAATTCTGAATTATTGGCATTTTTATGGATTCTAAAGCGATAGATGCATAAATAATGCAATGCATTCAGTGATCAAATCTGAATTGCAAGTTATTTATCACAACGGCTCATCTCCCCCAGCCATTCCTCAACGCCTGCAACGATATGCCTATCGCAGTGACTCACTTCGTCTGCACGTGCGTTGAAGCAGGTTGAGACCTAGTTAAATCCTAGGTAGCGATAAGTCACAGTTATCAATAATTAGATTGGAAATTTAATGAATAAAGAAAAATCATCAATTAACGAAAATGGTAAATTAGGATCGTTTAATAGAAAGAAATCAAATGGAGATAATAATTTCTGCACAATTCAAGAATATTTAGATGCTAGTCAAGCCAGTGCTACTAAGCGAGCCCGTGACTCTGACCTGCGGCATTTTTTTGCTCATGGAGGAGTTATCCCCTGCACACCCAAACGGTTAGCTAACTACTTGGCCGAGTCTGCGAATAATGGATTGGCTGTTGCCACGCTAGAGCGACGTATCACTTCAATCCATAGGGCTCACATGGATCAAAAGCTTATATCGCCAGCGCACAGCAAAATTGTCATGCAAGTTATGCAAGGCATACGACGGAAACTTGGTACTAAGCAGCGACAGGTGAAGCCGATGACTAAGAGGCATCTTTTGGCTGCAGTGGAAGCTATCAAGAAACACCATACATCTGTCCGGGCGGCACGTGATTGTGCATTGCTAATGGTTGGTTTTGCTTCGGCTATGCGCCGATCTGAGCTGGTTGGTATACGCATGGAGCACCTCACATACACACAAGCAGGACTGGAAATCGAATTACCTGTCAGTAAGACAGACCAGGAGCAAAACGGGCGAACTGTGTTCATTCCACGAGCCAGTGGCACTCACTGCCCAGTTACTGCACTGATACTCTGGATTAAGACCGCAGGTATCAAATCTGGGCATGTGTTCAGGTCCGTCAACCGCTACGATAGTGTTGGCAAGCAGGGGCTGACACCTCAGTCTGTGGCGCTCATTGTGAAAGCAGCTATGACGCAAGTGGGAGTTGATGCGCAGAATTTTAGCGGGCATAGCCTCCGAGCTGGATACTGCACCAGTGCTGCAGAGCAAGGACAGCATTCTTGGCAAATACGTATGCAGACTGGGCACAAGTCAGATGCTACACTGGCACGATATATTCGTTTTTCTATAAATTTAAATATAAAGAGTCTATTTTAATAAATAGACTCTTTCATTGGAATATTTTTAAGTGTTGATGAAATATCAAAAATTAGCTTAGGTTGAAAATTTCTGGGTTGTATGGATAGCTGCTGCATTCCCAAACCCATTGACGACACTGTCGCGTAAACTCTAGGTTTTTAACAGGGTCTGGTATGAAGTTGATTTCAATAGTATCTCGTTCTTGCCTAACAATTGCAAGAATATAAGATTCATTTTTCTGACGAGCGACAGCCTCTTCATTGCTTGTCATGGTGAAAGATTGGCTTGGCGTTTCAACTAGCTTCACTTCTACATAAATTTTTTCGCCTGCATGATTTTTACACTCAATATCATAGCCAATATTTTGTCGACTAACATCAGTGGCTATCCATCCATAGGATTCAAATATATTTCTAACTTGCTCTTCTGCTCCTCTCCATTTTTTTAAGCTGAGATTTGTATTCTTTTTTTTATGGGTTTTTTGAATGGAAAAATCATTAATGGAATGTAAAAATTCTTTTTTGCTTGGGATATTTTGTTGTGTGTTTTGGAGAGATTTTGTTAGTTGTGGTATTAATTTTTCTCCCATTTCACTTCCCGCAATGGCTTTTATTAGTCGTGAAAGACCTCCTAAACCAGAAGTGCGTTCGCTGACTAAGTCAATAAAACTTGAATCAAGGGTGAGATTTCTTTCCTTCAAGTGGCTAATTGATATGGTATTTTCATTTGAAATGAAAATGGGCCACTCTATATCGATTTCCATTGTGGTTATTTGCTTTGTTTCATGAAGCCTAATAATCTCTGAAACAATTTCAACACAACCTTGATTTGATATTTTTATGTTGACAAATGAACTAGATATATCTCTGAGCTTTACTTCCTTGGCCTCAAGAAATCTCATGAATCTAACAGCTTCATCTATTTCATTTACTGAACATGGTGCGACAGTAATTTTTGCGGATTCACAAATTTTTTGAAAATCAATGGTGTTTAGCCAAGAAGGCTTTATTGAGAATAGATGAATAAAATCTTTACACTCATTCTTGACTTCAGCTATGAGCTCAGAACTAAACGATTGCTTTTGCCATTTTTGCGTGCTGGGATCATTATTGGGTAATAATGATTTTAGCATTCCTGCGGGATCAGGTAGTGGGGCATTTTTTAAAATATGAAAAATTATTTTTGCAATTAATTTTGCAATTAAAGTTATTCCGGATTTTGTACGTTGGTCAAAAACAATTCGCGTTCTAGATGGATCAGTGCTTATATCTCCATTTAACTTTACACCCAATCCGGTTGACTCATGAGTTGGAAGAAATGCATGTACAACAGCATCTGTTTCCGATGCCTTTACGATTTTTCCAGAATTCGGGTCTTGCTGGAATGCGATGGAAACACCATTTTCGGCGGCTACAATCCAATTTCTCTGGAGAAATGCCGTTTCCAATTTGAAGATGGAGAATATATCGTTGATTTTATTCCGAGATACAGTAACGGACTCTTTTCGCTCTCCATCAAGTGATAGATTTCTAATATTTTTCAAAAACAGTAGCGATGATGAGTTGAACTCAACAAATTCTTTGTCGATAGAGTTTGCAATTAAATCATTAAAAATAAAAAAAGTTTTGTATCCGGAGGATAATAAATTATCTGTTTGGTCCACTATATTTTTTTTGACAATAGGGTCAATTGGGTGTGGAATCCTTAGTAAGGGAACTTTTGTCGCTTTCGGGATTTCGTTAAGCGTTAATTTTTTTGAGAAAGTTGTTTCAAGCTGCCCGCTTAAAATATGTATTTCCTGCGCTAAACTTACAACGGACTTGAAACCTATGCCTCTATACCCGATGCTATCTCCGCGCCTCTTGTTCGATGCGGCACTACGACATATAGAGGCTAAGTCTGAATCTGAAAATATTTTCCCATCATTGCAAACTATTAAATATTGATTATATTTCTTTACGAGAAAACTCGAAGACTCTGCATCGTCGGCATTTTGAAGAAGCTCAATAAATGATCTTGAATCATAGCTTTCTGCAACATAGCTCTCTAGCCCCGCAAGGTCTGAAATTAACTGTGGGGAAGAATTTGCTTCATCTAACAGAGCACTCCGAATTTTCTCTAGCATATATTAATTCTTCTTTGGGTAAACTCTAATCTTGGAAATGTTCGGGATCGAAATGTTTACACTTTCTGAGAAGGTGTCTAAACCGAAAAAATCGTCAGAATAAAATCTTGCTTCCGACGTTCCAATTATTCGATCTAAATCGTCATATGCAGCAAATACAACTATGATGTCCTGAGCAATTTGCGTGCCTGATGCGGAATGTATCTCTCCACGAACATCAACTGTCAGATAACTATCCTCGTCATAGTCATCGTCTAAGTCCATAAATGCCGAAATGCTTTTGAAATCTACCCCCAGTCGCTCTTCAAAAGCTTCAAGGCGCTCAATTTTTGATGTTAGGTCTATTTTTGCCATATGTTTTCCTTGGTTGAAGAAATTTGGTGCGAAATTAATATTTAATATCAGGATTATATAAATTAAGTAATTTTGAATGTATTTATTTTTAAATCATGATTAATTTTTTGTATCTATGAATTTTTCTCGTATTTATTTTTGGTATCTTTGCCTTGGATGATTTTTACGTCGCAATGTGGCTGCACCAAGACTGAGGGCTCGCTATTGAAGTTATTATGCATATATAACTGGCGACTAAAACTACAGTGCACCAAACTTTTTCGCGTTCATGCTACGCACTACCTCATCAATGTGGGACGTTGCCAAGTGGGAGTAGCGCTCCGTCATCTTGGTGGTCTGGTGGCCCAGTACTTTGCTGATGGATAGAAGGCTAGCGCCATTCATTGCTAGGTAGCTAGCGGTTGTGTGACGAAGGTCGTGGAAGCGGAACCCATCAACGCCCGCCGCTTGCAATGCAGAGCACCATGGCCTGCGAAGGTCGACGGGTTGATCTGCGTTCACAGTACCGGGGAAAATGAGTCCGGTCGCAGTCTTGGCTTGCAGGCTATCAAGCAGCTTTGTGCGGCGCTCTTCCAGCAGCTCCAGGGCAGGGGAGGTGAGCAGGACCGAGCGAGCTTTGTCGTTTTTGGTCTTGGTCAGATGCACGCGAGTAAAGCTTTGATCTGGTGCCGTATGAATGTCCTGCCAGCGCATGCCCATGATCTCGCCCTTGCGCATGCCAGTGGAAATTGCCAGAAGCACAACCAAATAAAGGTCGGTGTTCGGAGAGTTTTTGCATGCGTGCAGTAAAGCCTCTCGCTCGGCATCTGTCAGATAGCGGGTGCGTTCGTTCTTGACTTTGGGGCGTTGAACATTCTCGACTGGTGAAGACTCGCACCAGTTCCACTGCTTACGTGCCACATTGAACGCATGAGAGAGCGCCATCAAGTAGCGCAGCACGGTCGCCGGTGCAGGTGATTTGCCCAGCCGTGTCTTGGACTTTTTGAGCTTATCCATGCTCCGTGTCACAAGGTCTGTTGTGACTTCAGACAGGGCGTAGTGGCCAAGCTCATCAATCCACCATGCAATGTGCGTCTTGTGATCTTTGCCGCCGTTGGCTTTGTCGATCAGCACATTGTCGCGGTAGCGCTCCAACATCTCGCGCACGGTGTGCTTGCTGGCGGTGCTTTTGCGGATAGTCATGCCAGTACGGATATCGGTTTCCGTCTGGATGGCCCATTGCTTGGCGTCGGTTTTCCTCAGAAATGTCTTGGACTGAGGTGGATAGCCTTGGATACGGACTTGAGCTTGGTAGCTCACCTTGCCGTTTTGATCTTTTCGTTCGCGGATTGCAGCCATGGTGCATCTTGTGTGTGGTCAGCGAAATGTGACGGCACAAGAACTGGCTGGAGAGATAGCGCTACTGCGCAGCGTTGTTCAGTTGTGCCGTCTACTGTGACTTGAGTGTGACAGGAGACGACACTTTGAACAATCACGACTCGTAAGTCGTTGAATTTATTGGTGCCGGAGACATGAATCGAACACGCGACCTTCTCATTACGAATGAGCTGCTCTACCGACTGAGCTACACCGGCGATAAGCTATAAATTATAGCGCTTTTTCATCGGCTTCGAGGTGGTAGCTGGTCACGCGTTCCACTTCGTTCTTGGAGCCGAGGACGACGCTCACGCGCTCGTGCAACTGCGTTGGCTGGATGTCCAGGATGCGCTGGCGGCCGTTGGTAGCCATGCCACCGGCCTGCTCGACAAGCCAGCTCATGGGATTGGCTTCGTACATCAGGCGCAGCTTGCCGGCCTTTTGCGGCTCGCGCTTGTCCCAGGGGTACATGAAGATGCCGCCGCGGCACAGAATGCGGTGGACGTCGGCAACCATGGCAGCAACCCAGCGCATGTTGAAATTCTTGCCGCGTGGGCCGTCTGCACCAGCCAGGCATTCGTCCACGTAGCGCTTCACAGGGGCATCCCAGTGGCGCATATTGGACATGTTGATGGCGAATTCCTTGGTGTCTTCGGGGATCTTGACGTTTTCCTCGATGAGCACGAACGAACCTTGCTCGCGGTCCAGCGTGAACATGGAGACACCGTCGCCCACGGTCAGCACCAGGGTGGTCTGAGGACCGTAGATGCAGTAGCCGGCAGCCACCTGCTGGGTGCCGGGCTGCATGAAGTCGCTGTCGTGCACGCCAGGGTGGCCTTCAGGCTTCTTGAGCACGCTGAAGATGGTGCCGATGGACATGTTGATGTCGATATTGGACGAGCCGTCCAGGGGGTCGAACATCAGCAGGTATTCGCCCTGAGGGTAGCGGTTGGGCACCACATAGATGCCTTCCATTTCCTCCGATGCCATTGCGGCCAGGTGACCGCCCCATTCATTGGCTTCGATCAGGGTCTCGTTGGCGATGATGTCCAGCTTTTTCTGCACTTCGCCCTGCACGTTTTCGCTGCCGGCCGTACCCATGACGTCACCGAGCTCACCTTTGTTCACGGCAAAGCTGATGCGCTTGCAGGCGCGGGCCACCACTTCCAGCAGCAGGCGCAACTGGCCGGGGATGAGCCCGTCCACACGTTGTTGCTCGACCAGATAGCGGGTCAGGCTGATGTTTTTCTTCATGCTTCAACTCCTTGATATTCGATGCAAATCTGAAATGGACAGAAAACAGGGCAGGGCATCTGCCGTCATGGACGATGCCCCGCAGTGCGCTGCTCCAGTTCCGCCTGCAGCTCCTTGACGCGGGTTTGCTGCTTGCTGTCTTTCTGGTTCAGCGCGTATTGTTCATAGCGGGCCAGCCATAGGCGGGCCTGCGGTTCTTGCTTTTGCTCATGGGCAAGGACCATGAGCTGGAAATAGCTGTCGTAGACGGTGGCATGGTCTTGCGCCGCCTGCGCAATCTGCAGACGCTCCTGAAGATAGGCACCAGCCTGCTTCAGGTCGCCCAGCTCATAGCAATTTTGCGCAATATTGGTGAGCACACCGCGTATTTGCTGCAGCTTGCCCATGGCTTTGAGGCGTTCGCGCGCGACAGGAAGCAGTCGCTCGTTGGCTTGCCTGGCCGCGCGAAACCGCCCCAGTTCATGCAGCAGATAGCCTTCGTCCTCATAGACGCCGAGAATCTGCATCTGGCTCGGAAAATCCAGAGCCCGTGCAGGCCTCACGCTCTCGTCCCAGCGCATTTCGGCGGGCAGCCCGGCAATCTGCGGCAGCGGGTATTGAGCCTGAAAGGCTTTGACCTGCTTGAGCGCCGCTGCGTGATGCCCGGCATCTGCCAGCCAGCGGATGCTTGAGTAGCGCAGGAAAAAATGAGCGTATGACAGTTCAGGGTCCTGAGTGCCGGACAAAGCCGTCAGTGCCGTCTGCGCTGCTTCGGCTGCCTCTTTGGGCATGCCGCGGCGCGCATAGACGCTGGCCTGTGTGTAGTAGAGCCGGAAGATATCGCGTGCAGCGAACCCCGGCTTTTTCAACAGCGGCTCCAGCGCCTGCAGATCGGCACTCATGGCTCGCCCGCTGAAGCTGCCGCCTTCGCTGAAGACAGTGGCATAGAGGGGCGCAAAACGGGCTTCGAATCCCGCATCAGGCTTTGCTGCCTGAGTGCTCAGCGACATGCTCGCCGCAGCGACGGCAAGGGCCTTCATGCCCCGAGCCGCGTGTCGAGCAAGCATGTTCAGACCCATCAGTCCGCCAGAGCGCGGGTGATGACCTCGCGCACGTCGTTGGACAGATCGGGCTTGGCAGCCACACGGGCGATGGCTTCGCGGGCCGCAGAGCGGTAAGGCTCGGCCAGCTTCTTCCAGCGGTCCATCACCCGGGCCAGGCGGGAGGCCACCTGGGGGTTGAGGCCGTCGATCTCGATCACGCGATCGGCCCAGAACACATAGCCCGCCGCATCGGCGCGGTGGAAGGCGCCGGCATTGTTGCAGTAGCTGAAGATCAGGCTGCGTGCGCGGTTGGGGTTCTTGATCTGGAAGTCGGCATGCTTCATCAGCGCCTTGACGGCCGGAAGCACATCGCCGCCGCGATCGCTGGCTGCACCTTGCAGGGCAAACCATTTGTCCAGGACCAGTGCATCCTGCTTGAACAGCGCGTGAAAGCGCTGCAGCGCCTGCTCGGCCAGCGGGCTGGCACTGTAAACCAGGGCGGAGAGGGCCGCCATGCGGTCCGTCATATTGCCGGCATCCTTGCAGCGCTGGTAGGCCTTGCCGGGCCAGACCGTGTCGCCGGTGCGGGCTGCCTGCAGGCACAGCATGGACAGGGCGCGGCCCGCCAGCGCACGGCGGCCGGCGCTGACATGGTCGGGGCGGTAGGCACCGGTGTCGCGGTTGGCCTCCCAGGTGGTTTCCCACTCGGGCTGCAGGGCACTCGCGAGCTGCAAGATCATGGCTTCGCGCACGGCATGCACGCGCTGGGGATCGACTTCGGCCAGTTGCTCGGCGATATAGCTCTCGGACGGCAGCGTGAGCACCAGGTCCTTGAACGCCGCGTCCAGCTTGTCGTCGCGCAGCACGCGGCGCATGGCTTCGATAAAGGCTTCAGGCAGGATCTCGGCACTGGCGTCGCCGCTGGCCGCGATGGCCTTGAGGGCATAGCGCAGGCCCAGGCGCTGGCTGGCTTCCCATTGGTTGAACGGGTCGCTGTCATGGGCCAGCAGGGTCAGCAGATCGGCATCGCTGAATTCATGTTCCAGCACCACGGGGGCACTGAAGCTGCGCAGCAGCGAGGGCACGGGGGCTTCGCTCACATTGCTGAAGACAAAGCGCTGTTCGGCTTCGGTCAGCACCAGCATGCGGCTGGCGACTGCCTGGGCCGCATCTTCGCCTGGCAATTGCAGGGCGATGGGCTGGCCGCTGGCCGTGAGCAGACCCATTTGCACGGGAATGACGAACGGCAGTTTCTCGGCCTGACCCACGGTGGGCGCACAGCTTTGCGACAGCGTCAGCGTATAGGTCCGGGCGTCTGCATCATACTGGCCCACGGCCTTGAGCACGGGCGTGCCGGCCTGGCTGTACCAGCGGCGGAACTGCTGCAGATGCTGGGCCAGGGGAGAGCCGGGGTTGGCGTCGGCAATGGCCTGCGAGAAGTCGTCGCAGGTCACGGCCTGGCCGTCATGGCGCTCGAAGTACAGCTTCATGCCCCTGGCAAAGCCTTCGCGGCCGACCAGGTTGTGCTGCATGCGCACGACTTCCGCACCTTTTTCGTAGATCGTGACCGTGTAGAAGTTGTTGATCTCGATATAGCTGTCGGGGCGCACGGGGTGGGCCATGGGGCCAGCATCCTCGGGGAACTGCACGGTGCGCAGCACGCGTACATCGTCGATGCGCTTGACGGCGCGTGCCGAGGCCGTGCCCGCCATGTCCATGCTGAACTCCTGATCGCGGAAGACCGTCAGGCCTTCCTTGAGGCTCAGCTGGAACCAGTCGCGGCAGGTGACGCGGTCACCGGTCCAGTTATGGAAGTATTCGTGACCGACGACGGATTCGATATTGGCGTAATCGGTGTCGGTGGCCGTGGCCTGGCTGGCCAGAACATACTTTGTGTTGAAGATGTTCAGGCCCTTGTTCTCCATGGCGCCCATGTTGAAGTCGCTGGTGGCGACGATCATGAAGCGGTCCAGATCCAGGCTCAGGCCGAAGCGCGCCTCGTCCCAGGCCACGGAGTGCATAAGGGAGTTCATGGCGTGCTCGGTCTTTTCCAGGTCGCCGGGGCGCACATAGACCTGCAGCAGGTGATCGCGGCCGGCACGGCTCTTGATCTTCTGCTCGCGGGCCACCAGATTGCCGGCCACCAGCGCAAACAGATAGCTGGGCTTTTTATGCGGATCGACCCACTTGGCAAAGTGGCGACCGTCCTCCAGGTCGCCGGACTCCACCAGATTGCCGTTGGACAGCAGCACCGGGTACTGGGCCTTGCTGGCGCGCAGCGTGACGGTGTACATGGCCATCACGTCGGGGCGGTCCAGGAAGTAGGTGATGCGGCGGAAACCTTCTGCCTCGCACTGCGTGAAGAACGTGTCCTCGCTCACATACAAGCCCATGAGCTTGGTGTTCTTGATGGGGGCGCAGGTGGTGAAGATCTCCAGCTCCACGGGCTCGTTGCCCTCGGGCAGGTTCTCCAGCACCAGCTGGTCGCCATCCATCTTGAAGGAGGTACCACCGCCGTTGACCATCACCCGCGCCAGATTCAGCTCGTCGCCGTCCAGGCGCAGCGCCTGTGCCGGCACTTCGGGGTTGCGGCGTACGCGCATCTTGCTGAGCACGCGCGTCTTGGCCGGGTCCAGGTCAAAAGTCAGGTCCACCGTGTCGATCCACCAGGCCGGGGCCTCGTAGTCGGCACGGTAAATCGCGGTGGCCGGGGCTTGCCCGTCACGCAGTTGCAGCATATCGATTCCTTTCTAGGATCAGAGGCCTTGCTTGAGCGAGGCTTCGATAAACACATCCAGGTCGCCGTCCAGCACCTTCTGGGTGGCCGAGACTTCAACGTTGGTGCGCAAGTCCTTGATGCGGCTGTTGTCCAGCACATAGGAGCGGATCTGGTGACCCCAGCCCACATCGGTCTTGGTGTCCTCGAGCTTTTGCTGCTCTTCCATGCGCTTGCGCATCTCGAAGTCGTACAGCCTGGAGCGCAGGCGCTGCCATGCCACGTCACGGTTGCTGTGCTGCGAGCGGCCGTCCTGGCACTGCACCACGATGCCCGTGGGGATGTGGGTCAGGCGCACGGCCGAATCGGTCTTGTTGATGTGCTGACCGCCGGCGCCCGAGGCGCGGTAGGTGTCGGTGCGCACATCCGACGGATTGATGTTGATCTCGATGGAGTCATCGATCTCGGGGTAGACGAACAGCGAGGAAAAGCTGGTGTGACGGCCGCCCGAGCTGTCGAAGGGCGACTTGCGCACCAGACGGTGCACGCCGGTTTCGGTGCGCAGCAGGCCGTAGGCATACTCGCCTTCGACCTTGATGGTGGCACTCTTGATGCCGGCTACGTCGCCCGGAGTCTCTTCTTCGACCGTGGCCTTGAAGCCCTTGCGTTCGGCGTACTTCAGGTACTGGCGCAGCAGCATGCTGGCCCAGTCGCAGGCTTCGGTGCCGCCGGCGCCGGCCTGGATGTCGATGAAGCAGTTGAGCGGATCGGCTTCGCCGCCGAACATGCGGCGGAACTCGAGTTCCTCGATCAGCGGCTTGAGCTTGGCGGTTTCGGCTTCGATGGTTTCAAGGCCTGCATCATCGCCTTCTTCCTTGCTCATCTCGAACAGCTCGGAATTGTCGGCCAGTTCGGTGGTGAGCTTCTCCAGGGTCAGCACGACGGAGTCGAGCGACTTCTTTTCCTTGCCCAGTTCCTGTGCCTTCTTGGGGTCGTTCCAGACGGCAGGGTCTTCAAGCGAGGCGTTTACCGTGCGCAGGCGTTCGTACTTGGCATCGTAGTCAAAGATACCTCCGGAGATCTGCCGTGCGCTCGGCCAGATCTTGGAGGGTGTTGCCGATAGAGTTGACGCGTTCTGCTTCCATGGTGAATCCGTTGTTCTTGCTGATAAATAAGGGCTGATTTTCTCATGCCGGACGGCTGTAAGGATGCAATGGCCTTCGAGAGGGTTTTTGAGTGCTTCATCGGGGTGTCTTTTTGAGCCCCGCTATGCCCCTGATACCACCATCGGTTTTATTCATGGATGCCGTTACTTGAAGTAACAAATACTGAATAGAATTCGCAGGCACGCGCAGTGTGTACGCGCTTTTCAGGCAGTTTTCCCTATTCCCCATCTCGCAGGTGCCAGACCTCGCAGGTCGCCCAGGCGCCCAATTCCCCCCATGAACTTCTTTCGCAACCTCAAGCTGGCCAACAAGCTGCTGGTGTCTTTTGTGCTGATCCTGCTGATCAGTGCGGTATCGGGCCTGTACGGCCTGGTCCAGATGGAGCGTGTCAATGCCACGGCCACCGATCTGGCGCGCCAGTGGCTGCCGGCGGCCCGCAACCTGCAGGACATGCGTTATCAGCTTCAGCGCTATCGCTCGCAGACCATGCAGCATGTGATGGCGCAGTCGTCCGAGGAAATGGCGGTCTATGACAAGAGCATGCCCAAGCTCTGGGACGAGCTGGTCCAGAACCAGCAGTCGTATGCCAAATACGTGAGAACCGACAAGGAGCGAGCCCTGCTGGCCGAAATCGGCGAGGAGCTCAAGGCCTATGCCGTGCAGACGGCCAAGGTGGTGGATCTGTCGCATCAGCTGCTCAACGATGAGGCCAGCGAAATCTTGCGCGGCGAGTCGCTCAAGATCAGCCGCGGCATCAATACACGTCTGGATGCTCTCAGCGAGATCAACTACCAGGCCACAGAGGAAACCAATCAGGCCGGCGATGACCTGTATGCCGCTGCCCGCTGGTGGGTGATGGCGCTGCTGCTGGGCTCCATCGTCATCGGCGTGGCGCTGGCGGTGCTGATCGCACGCTCCATCTCGCGTCCTTTGCAGTCGGCCGTTCAGCTGGCCCAGTCCGTGGCTGCGGGCGATCTGAGCGCCAGCATCACTGTGCAAAGCCGCGATGAAGTGGGCCAGCTGCTGCAGGCGCTCAAGGACATGAATACAAGCCTGCAGCGCATCGTGGGCCAGGTGCGCCAGGGCACGGACTCGATTGCCTCGGCCAGCAGCCAGATTGCCAGCGGCAACCAGGATCTATCCTCGCGCACCGAAGAGCAGGCCAGCTCGCTGGAGCAGACGGCGGCCTCGATGGAAGAGCTGACCGCCACCGTGCAGCAGAACGCCGGCAATGCCCAGCAGGCCAATCAGATGGCGTCTGCAGCGTCCCAGGTGGCCGTACGCGGTGGTGCCACCGTGGCCCAGGTGGTGCAGACCATGTCGGCCATCAACGAGTCCTCGCGCAAGATCGTGGACATCATCGGCGTGATCGACTCCATCGCCTTCCAGACCAATATCCTGGCGCTGAACGCGGCGGTGGAAGCGGCCCGTGCGGGTGACCAGGGCCGTGGCTTTGCCGTGGTGGCCTCCGAAGTGCGCACCCTGGCCCAGCGCTCGGCCGAGGCGGCCAAGCAGATCAAGCAGCTGATCGACGACTCCGTGAGCAAGGTGCAGGAAGGCAGCACTCAGGTCGACGAGGCCGGCAGGACCATGGATGAGATCGTGATGAGCGTGCGCCGTGTCACCGACATCATGGGCGAGATCTCGGTGGCCAGCCACCAGCAGACCTCGGGCATCGAGCAGGTCACCCAGGCCGTGACACAGATGGATCAGATGACCCAGCAGAACGCCGCCCTGGTGGAGGAGGCTGCAGCCGCGACCGACGCGCTGCGCAGTCAGGCCGCAGCGCTGGCCGAGACGGTGAGCTTCTTCAAGCTCGGCGCCCAGTCCGGTCTGCAAGCCACGCCGGCCCTGGCGCCTGCGGCGCTCAAGCCCGCGCCTGCCAGGGCTGCGATCAAGGCTGCAGCCCCGCTCAAGGCACCGTCGCCTGCGCTCAAGCGCCCGGCGATGTCGGCGGGGAGCAAGCCGCCGGTCCTGAGCCCCGCGAAAAGCGCAGCAGCGCCCCAGCCGCAAAAGGCGGCAACGGCAGACGATGGCGAGTGGGAGAGCTTCTAGGCCCGGTACGGGCGTGCGGTGCCGGGCCTGGTGCCGCTAGCTATGTTGCTATTTATTAAGAAGCTTCTATCGTATGTATTCATTGAATTTCAATATGTTTTGTATCTGAAATCCTTTGATATAAGGCGGTATAAGCTTCTTTGTTGATAGCGAGTAACAAGCCTGCCTTCGAAACAAAAACACCCCGCAGCCGTGGCTGACGGGGTGTTTTTGTTTCCGGGGAGCAGGAGCGGCGTGATCCGCTCCTGCCGCCTCGCATCAGCCGCCGCGCGTGATGGGCACTTCGGCGTTCTTGCCGTAGCTGCCGTATTTGCCCAGCTCCCATTTGGCGATCGCGTTGCGGTGCACCTCGTCGGGGCCGTCGGCAAAGCGCAGTGTGCGTGCTGCGGCATAGGCATAGGCCAGCGGGAAGTCGTCGCACATGCCGCCGCCGCCGTGGACCTGCATGGCCCAGTCTATGACCTGGCAGGCCATGCTGGGTGCGACGACCTTGATCATGGCGATCTCGGTCCTTGCCACCTTGTTGCCGGCCACATCCATCAGCCAGGCGGCCTTGAGCGTGAGCAGGCGCGCCATGTCGATCTTGCAGCGCGCCTCGGCAATGCGCTCCTGCGTCACGGTCTGCTGGGCCACGCTCTTGCCGAAGGCCACGCGGCTGCTGGCGCGCTTGCACATCAGCTCCAGCGCACGCTCGGCCAGGCCGATCAGTCGCATGCAGTGGTGAATGCGGCCCGGGCCGAGGCGGCCCTGGGCGATCTCGAAGCCGCGCCCTTCGCCCAGCAAAATATTGCCGACGGGAACGCGCACGTTCTCGAAATACATCTCCATGTGGCCGTGGGGCGCATCGTCATAGCCCATCACGTTCAGCGGACGCTCGATGCGGATACCCTTGGCATCGGCCGGGATGATGATCATGCTCTGCTGCGAATGCTTGGCCGCTTCGGGGTCGGTCTTGCCCATGGTGATGAAGACTTGGCAGCGAGGATCGCCGGCACCCGAGATCCACCACTTGTGGCCGTTGATCACGTATTCGTCGCCCTGGCGCTCGATGCGCGTGCAGATATTGGTGGCGTCGGAGGAGGCGACTTCGGGCTCGGTCATGGCGAAGGCCGAGCGGATCTTGCCTTCCAGCAAGGGCTTGAGCCAGCGCTCCTTGAGCTCGGCACTGCCGTAGCGGGCAATGGTCTCCATATTGCCGGTGTCCGGCGCGGAGCAGTTGAAGACTTCGGAAGCCCATGGCACACGGCCCATGATTTCGGCCAGTGGAGCGTATTCCTGATTGGTCAGGCCCGCGCCGTGGTAGCCCGAGGCTTCGGCGCTGTCCACGGGCAGGAACAGATTCCACAGGCCCGCGGCCTGGGCCTTGGGCTTGAGCTTTTCAATGGTTTGCAGCGGCGTCCAGCGCTTGCCGGCGGCCGTGTTGGCCTGCATCTCCTCGGCATACTCCTTTTCCGCCGGGTAGATGTGTTCGTCCATGAACTTGAGCAGGCGTTGCTGCAAGTCCTTGGTTTTGGGCGAGTAGTCGAAGTCCATGAGTGCTCCTTTTGTTGTGGGACGGTCTGATTGCGTGGTGGTGGATGAAAGTCAGGCGCGCTGAGCAAAGGACCAGGCCAGCTCCGCCATGGGGCGGGCGGTGTCGCCCGAGGCCTTGGCCTGGGCGCTGGAGGCCGTGCCGGCCTCGACACGCTTGGCAATGCCTTGCAGGATGGCGGCGATGCGGAACATGTTGTAGGCCAGGTAGAAGTTCCAGTCGCACTGCAGCGCCGCCACATCGGCAATGCCGGTGCGCTGGCAGTAGCGCTGGATGTAATCGTGTTCGGCAGGGATGCCCAGGCCTGCGATGTCCAGCCCCGCGATGCCGCGGCCCAGCTCGGCCGGTATATGCCAGCTCATGCAGTGGTAGCTGAAGTCGGCCAGCGGATGCCCCAGCGTGGACAGCTCCCAGTCCAGCACGGCGATCACGCGCGGCTCGGTGGGGTGGAACATCAGGTTGTCCAGGCGGTAGTCGCCATGCACGATGGAGACACGTCCCTCGTCACGTGCGCTGGCCGGCATATGGGCGGGCAGCCACTCCATCAGCTTGTCCATCTCGGGAATCGGCTGGGTGACGGAGGCCACATACTGCTTGCTCCAGCGACCGATCTGGCGCTCGAAGTAGTTGCCGCTCTTGCCGTAGTCGGCCAGGCCGCGCTCGGCAAACTTCACGCTGTGCAGGGCTGCGATCACGCGGTTCATCTCGTCGTAGATCTGGCCGCGCTCGGCAGGCGTCATGCCGGGCAGGGACTGGTCCCAGAGCACGCGACCCTCCATGAATTCCATGATGTAGAAGGCGCGGCCGATGACGGATTCATCCTCGCATAGCGCATACATATGCGGCACGGGCACATCGGTGCTGGCCAGGCCCTTCATCACGCGGTATTCGCGCTCGATCGCATGGGCCGAAGGCAGCAGCTTGGCCACGGGACCGGGCTTGGCGCGCATCACATAGCTTTTGCCGGGCGTGATCAGCTTGTAGGTGGGGTTGGACTGGCCGCCCTTGAACATTTCCACCTGCAGCGGGCCCTCAAAGCCCTGGACATGCCGGCTCATCCAGTCGGTCATGGCATTGGTATCAAACGCATGCTGATCGGAAACCGCGCGGGTGCCGACGAAATGCTCATAAGTGCTCATGCTGTCTCAGTCCTTTGTTCGATTTGTGATGGGCAAGGCGCAGCCCGCCACGCTGCACAAAAGTGCAGCGAGCGAATGCGTGAAAGGGGGAGAGTTGCCGCAGCACGCGGCAAGAGAGAAACGAAGGTGAAAACTGGCGCGATACCCGCCTGAGATGCCGAGCAAGAGCCGCCTCGCGGCGATGGCATCGTCCCCCTCCCGCAAGCGCAGCGAAGCGAGAGAGGGGGAAGCGGCAAAGCCGCTCAGGGGGTGAATCAGTGGTCGGTGTCTGCAATACGCAGCAGCGTCACCCGGTCGCGCACGATGAGGCCACCCGGTTCGATGCGAATGACTTCCTCGCGCTCCATGGATTTGAGTTCCTGGTTCACGCGCTGGCGCGAGGCGCCCAGCAACTGCGCCAGCTCCTCCTGCGCCAGATGCAGGCCGATGCGGATCTCGTTGCTGTCCGACAGGCTCATCACGCCATAGCTGCGCGTCAGGTGCAACAGCTGCTTGGCCAGGCGCGCGCGTAGCGGCAAGGTGTTGAGGTCTTCCACCAGACCGTAGAGCTGACGTACTCGGCGTGCATTGAGGCGCAAGATCGCTTCGGAAAACTCCACATGCTCTGCCAGAATGCGCTTGAAGTCCGCCTTGGATACGCACAGCAGCGTGGTCTCGCCATGTGCATAGGCGTCGTGCGTGCGCTTGTCGCCATCCAGAATCGCCACATCCCCGAACCAGATGCCCGGCTCCACATAGGTCAGCGTGATCTGCTTGCCCGTGATGGAGGTGGAGCTGACTCGCACCGCTCCACGTGCACAGGCAATCCACTCCTCGGGCGGTTCGCCGCGAGCGCAGATGAGCATGCCATCTTTGTATCGTTTGACGTAAGCGCATCGAAGAATGTCGTGCCGCAAAGAGGGCGAAAGGGATGAAAACCAGCGACCAGAGTTGATCGCCTCACGTTCTTCCATACTAAGAATTGGCTCGTCCATGTTCTGTCTTATGCGTGACTGGTAACCGCCCCATTGTCGCGTGTGGGACCGGCTGTGCCGCAACTGCGGGACTCAGGGTTGTCACCTGTGTGTCCGCTTCTAACGCGAAGAGGGCTTGCGCCGATCAAGAAAACCCAGCAGTCATGCGGGCTGCGGCGCGACGGAAAACAAAAATGCCCGCTGGCTGCGGGCATTCAGTCTTGTCATCTGCGGTATTTCATGCGCCGAGTTTTTCAGGCACGATGGATCTGTGGCTTTAAGTGAAAATAGCTGGTAGCTCTTATCTTTCAAGCGCTCCAAGCTATTGAATTAGTAGTGCGTGGATTCACGCAGCAGCTTGCATGCGCGCCAGCAGATGCTTGGCCGCAGCTTCCGGATCGGGGGCGTTGACCAGGGCGCGTACCACGGCCACCGAGCCCACGCCCGTGGCACGCACGGCGGGGAACAGGTCCTCGGAAATGCCGCCAATCGCCACCAGCGGGTATTGCTGCATCAGCCGCACATAGGCCGCCAGCCGCGCCAGTCCTTGCGGGGCTGTCGCCATCTTCTTGAGCGTGGTGGGAAAGACCGCGCCCAGGGCGATATAGCTGGGCTGGACCGCATGGGCTCGCACCATCTCGGCGTAGCCATGGGTGGAGACGCCCAGGCGTGTGCCCGAGCTACGGATGGTCTGCAGATCGCGCTGGCCGATCACGTCCAGATCTTCCTGGCCCACATGGATGCCGTAGGCGCCTGCGTCCAGCGCGGCCTGCCAGTGGTCGTTGATGAACAGGCGTGCCTGCGTGCCCTTGACGGCATCAACAGCGGCCTTGACCTCTTGTGCAACGGCGGCCCTGTCGCCGGACTTGAAACGCAGCTGCACCGTGGGCACACCCGCGCGGGCCATGCGGCCCACCCATTCGGCCGTGGGCAGCACGCCATACAGGCCCAGCTCGCGCGGACAATGGGCAAAGGCCAGGGCCGGGTCGGCCTTGCCGAGACCGAAGTCGCGTGGGTCGTCGGGCCAGTGGGTGACATCGAACTGGTCGGTGCGCTCGCTCTGGCGCTGCCAGGCCTGGGCCAGAGTCTCAGCATCCACGGCGATAAAGCCCAGCTGGCTGCAGGCTTCCAGCGCGGCCAGATAGGCGGGCTCCTGGCGCAGCGCGGGCGGCACGGGCTGGGGCGTCAGCTCGACCGAGTTGGCATCGTGGTGCAACCGGGCGCCAAAATTGGCACTGTGCTGGTGGATGATGGCTTGCGCCAGGGCCTTGATTTCTGCGGAGTCCATGGGCCGGCCTTTATTCCTGATGCCAGAAAGGGGTGCCCAGCACGGGCGTGCTGGGCTGGGCGGCGTTCTGCTCCGCCATGGCGCCAGCGCGCCAGGCGGCGTGACCGGCATTGACGGCATCGGAGAACGCGCCGGCCATGGCCACAGGGTCTTCGGACAGGGCCACGGCGGTGTTCAGCAGCACGGCGTCATAGCCCCATTCCATCACGGTGCAGGCATGGGAGGGGCGGCCCAGGCCGGCATCGACGATCAGCGGCACCTTCAGGCGCTCGCGCAGCATCTGCATGGCATAGGGGTTGATGGGGCCGCGGCCGGTGCCTATGGGCGCGGCCCAAGGCATGATGGCCTGGCAGCCCACGTCGACAAGCTTTTGGCACAGCACCAGGTCGTAGGTGGTGTAGGGCAGGACCTGGAAACCGTCCTTGATGAGGATGGAGGCAGCCTCCACCAGGTTGAGCGTGTCGGGCTGCAGCGTGTAGTCGTCGCCGATCAGCTCCAGCTTGATCCAGGGTGTGTCGAAGACTTCACGCGCCATCTGGGCCGTGGTCACGGCTTCCTGGATGGTCATGCAGCCTGCCGTGTTGGGCAGCACGGGCACGTTGAGCTTGCGCAGCAGTTCCCAGAAGCTGGCGCCGGTCTCGGCCGCATTGCTGCCCTGGCGGCGCAGCGAGGCCGTGACCATGGCGGGCCTGGAACGCTCCACAGCCGCTTCGAGAATCGCGGGCGAGGGATAGCGCGAGGTGCCCAGCAGCAAGCGGCTTTCAAAACGTTGGCCGTAGAGAACCAGGGTGTCGTCGGTGGTTTTTGTATTCATGATTTATCTATATCTCTTGTCTTTGTACCGCAATGCGTGTGAAGCCCAGTGAGCCTCAAACAGACATGTGCCCAGTCAGTGACACCGAGCAAGAGCCGCCTCGCCGCGAGGGTGTCGTCCCCTGGGGGAAGGCGCGAAGCGACTCAGGGAGGTCATTCCTAGCCGCCTGTCACTGGAGAGATGACTTCCATCCTGTCGCCCTCGTTGAGCGCATGGTCGGCGTACTGCGTCTTGGGCACAAACACCGTGTTGACCGCCACGGCAAACGGGGGCTTGGCCTGCATCTGCGCCAGCGCATCGGCCACGGTGGCATGGGCTTGCAGCTCGGTGGCTTGCTGGTTGAGGGTGATCTTCATGGCATGAAACAGAAAATAAAGCGGGTGCTAAGTTAAACCTCTGCACGGCGGCGCTTGCGTGCGCAGGAGGTGCAAGTGCTGTGCGCCAAAGTTCGGGCTCGCGGCTCAGCCGCGATGCACGGCGACATCGAACTCGCGCGCCAGCGGCGAGTCGTTGCGGTCCACCAGCTCCAGCACCACGTCGAGCATGGCGGGCGAGATCATGAAGCCGTGGCGGTAGAGGCCGTTGACTTCCATGACGCGCGGCGTCAGCAGGCGCACGGCGGGCAGATTATCGGGCAGGGTGGGGCGGCACTGGGTGGCGATCTCCACAATCCGGCCTTCGGCAAAGCCCGAGTGCACGGTATAGGCCGCGCTCAGCAGCTCCAGCGTGGAGCGCACGCTGGCCGGCGACATATCGTCGGATTCGATCTCGGTCGCGCCAATCACGAACAGATGGTCTTCCTTGGGCGCGATATAGATGGGGTAGCGTGGATGGATCAGGCGTGTGGGGCGCTGCAGCGTGACTTCGGGCGCATGGATGCGCACCACCTCGCCGCGAATGCCGCGCAGCTGCTTCCATTGGCTGCGGGCACCCAGGCCCCGGCAGTCGAACACGAAGTCGGGCTGGCCGGCCGCGCCGGGACGGAAGTCGCCGACCTCGCGCGGGCTGTCCCAGTGCAGCTGCACGCCCAGGGCGCTGAGCTTGTCGACCAGCGCCGTCAGCAGCTGGCGGTTGTCGAGCTGGCCTTCGCCGGGCAGATAGACGGCCTGGTTGAAGCGTCCCTGCAGCGCGGGCTCGCAGTCCTGCAGCGCCGCGCCGGTCTTCTCCTGCATGGCCGGCAGGCTGGGGTTGATGCGCCGGTTTTTCTCCAGCAGGCCGAAAAAGCGTGCCGCATCGCCCTGATCCTGGCGGTGCCAGAGAATCAGCGTGCCGTTTTGCTGCAGAAACACATGCTGCTCGAGCTGAGCTATCAGCTCGGGCCAGCGCTTGAGCCCATGCTGGCCCATGCGCACCACGCCGGGCTCGGTAATGGCCGACTCGGCCAGCGGCGCCAGCATAGCAGCCGCCACGCGCGCCGCAGCACCATCGCCTTGCGGGCCATGGGCGTCATAGAGGTCGATGGCGTGACCGCGCTGGGCCAGGGCCAGAGCCAGCAGACGGCCCATGAGGCCGCCGCCGAGAATTGCGATCTTTGAAGAAGCTTGTAGCAATGACATGTGCAAATCGTTTTCCATCCGGACACAGGAACAGGGCCATGTGCAGGACAAAACGCGGCATGCCTTGCGGCTTGTGAAACTCCCCACGCCAGCATGACCTGGATCGGGTGCAGGGGGCACAGGGCACGGATGGTGCTCTGGTGCGCAGCCCGTGGCTGGCGCAGCCCCAGGGTGTTTCTCAGTCCGCACAGGCTGCTTGCCTGCGGGACACCCCTGTTTCGTCCGCTGGACATTACAGCACAACCGCAAACAGCACGCATTGACCATGCGCATGGGCGATAATTTTTGCCATGACAGTGATTGCTTCTTCCTCCATCTCCGGCGCCGCAAAAAAGCGCTATGCACGCGTGCTCTCCATAGCCGGCTCGGACAGCGGCGGTGGCGCCGGTATCCAGGCCGACCTCAAGACCTGTGCGGCTCTGGGCTGCTACGGCATGACGGCGATCACGGCCATCACCGTGCAGAACACGCTGGGTGTGACGGGTATTCACGGCATTCCGCTCGATACCGTGCGCGGCCAGATCGATGCCGTTGTGCAGGACATAGGCGTCGATGCCGTCAAGATCGGCATGCTGGCAACCCCCGATGTGGTGAGCGTGGTGGCGGATGCTATCCGTCGCCACGGTATCAGGAACGTGGTGCTGGACCCCGTGATGGTGGCCACCAGTGGTGACCGCCTGATCGTTCCCGAGACGGCACAGGCGCTGGTCCAGGAGCTGTTCCCGCTGGCGACGGTGATTACCCCCAATCTGGATGAAGCAGCTTTGCTGCTGGGTCGCAACATCGACGGCATTGGAGCGTTGGATGCGGCCGTGGCCGATCTGCTGGCCATGGGGGCGCCGGCCGTATTGCTCAAGGGCGGGCATCTGAGCGGCGATCTGGTCATGGATGTGCTGGGCCGGCAAGGCCAGCAGGTCGGCGACTATCTGCGCCTGCAGTCGCAGCGCATCGTCACCCATAACGGCCATGGCACGGGCTGCACGCTGTCGTCGGCGATTGCCTCCTTCCTGGCTCAGGGGCTGGCGCTGGAGGCCGCAGTGACCGAGGCGCGCCGCTATATTCTGGGCGCCATCGAGGCGGGAGCCGAGGTCTATACCGGCCAGGGTCACGGCCCCCTCAATCATGGCTATGCGCCGCGCGCGCAGCTGATCGTCGAAGGCTGATTGCCGGCACCCGCAAAAAAGGCCCGCTGCTGCAGGCCTTTGCTTTGGGTGTTCGTGTTGCAGGGCTTACCAGCCCCAGACCAGATTCTTGGCCACCCAGCCGCTCTGGCCGTTGCTGCGCTGCACCTGGGCCCAGCTGCCTTGCTTTTTCAGAGTCTGCAGCACCTCATGCTGCTCCAGCTTGCCCACGCGCTTGTGCTTCTGGCCGGGGCCGGAGCGCAGATTGGCTGTGCGCGCCGTCACCACCATATGCGGGCTCTTGCTGGTCAGCGGGGCGTGGACCCAGCCCAGCGTGGACTCATAGTCCTTGACGCGCAGCCACTGGCCCTTG
Organism: Comamonas sp. F1-6; assembly: GCF_039581415.1. Taxonomy (NCBI): domain Bacteria; kingdom Pseudomonadati; phylum Pseudomonadota; class Betaproteobacteria; order Burkholderiales; family Comamonadaceae; genus Comamonas; species Comamonas sp. F1-6. Next base: position 91,727 of record NZ_JBCPWN010000013.1, on the reverse strand, counting down.
CGCTGGGTGACTTGCAGCGGATAGCCCTTGCTCAGTTCCCAAAGGGTTGCGGAGCGGGTATTGGGCTGCTCGCGCACATTCACGGTCGTGCCCTTGATGCTGACAAATTCCTGGGCTTGTGCGAGGGCCGGCAGCAGGCCGGCGGTGAGCGCACCCAGCGCGATCAGGCTTGAAGTGGCGGCGGTGCGGATCCAGCGGTTGCAAGGCACGGGGCAGATTCTCCTTTTATCGATTGAAAACAGGCTGTAACCCCCATCGGACTTGCGTGGCTAGCTATAGTTCCTGTAGAAAGCTGACAGGGGCTGAACACCCGACAGCCATAAAGGAATGCCATGAAACAGCCAACCAGCGCCCATGGGCGTGCCTCGTTGACCACCCGATTGACGCTTGCATTGACGGCTCTGGCCGCCGCGACCCTGCTCACGGCCTGCCAGAGTAGGGCGTCGGCGAATGCAGCGGCTGCAACACCTGCCGCCGCTGCGGCGCCAAAAGCCGGGGACCCGCAGATGCCGGGCCAGCAATTGCTGGCCGCTGCCGCGCAGGGCGATGCCGTGGCGGTGCGCGATCTGCTGGCTGGCAACGCGCCTGTCGACGTGCAGGACGCCCGGGGCAATACCCCATTGCTGCTGGCCACGGCGGCCAACCATATCGAGGTGGCGCGATCGCTGCTGATGCACGGTGCCAGCCCCAATATCCAGAACCAGATGCAGGACAGCGCCTATCTGCTGGCCGGTGCGCAGGGCCGGCTGGAGATTGTGCGCATGACGATTTCCTATGGGGCCGATCTCAAGAGCACCAACCGCTATGGCGGCACGGCCCTGATTCCTGCCTGCGAGCGCGGCCATCTGGAAACGGCCCAGGCGCTGATCGCGGCCGGCGTGAATGTGAACCATGTCAACCGGCTGGGTTGGACCTGCCTGATGGAAGCCGTGGTGCTCAGCGACGGCGGGCCGCGCCATCAGGCCATCATCCAGACCTTGATCGACGCGAAGGCGGATCTGAATCTGCCTGACAAGGATGGGGTGACGGCCCTGGCCCATGCACGCCAGCGCGGGCAGAAGGCTGTGGTTCATATGCTGCAGGCGGCGGGCGCCAAGTAAGAACAGAGGAGATGGCTGCAGAGCCTTTCTACCGCGCGTGTGATGCTATTGCCTTTGAGTTTCAGTCAGGTGGCAACGGAGCGAGGCTGCAGCTGGCGTGTGGCGAGAGCCACCACAAAAGTCAGCGCCAGCGTGGGCAGGGCCGAGCCCAGGGCCGTGCTCACATAGGGCAGCAGGTGATAGAAGGCAATGCCCAGCACCCAGATGGTCACGGCATCCCAGCGCACGGCGGGCGCTTTTTGCATCAGTTGCACGGCATCGGTGCCAAAGGCCAGGCGACCCAGCATCACGCCGAACAGCGGCACAAAGCAGGAGCTGAGCAACAGCAAAAAAGGCTCCAGACTGTGCATGGGCAGCACCATGGCCAGTGCCGTGCACAGGGCCGCGATCAGCAGGCCCCAACGGCGAATGCTCCAGTGCGGTTGCAGGCTGTGGGCCGACATGGCACCCGAGTAGGCATCGCCATAGGCATTGTCCACCTCGTCGATCAGAATCAGCGACAGGGCAATCAGCCCGCCCTGGGCCAGCAGCAGGGCCGTGACCAGGTCTTCGCTGGGCAGGGTCAGGGCCACCAGCACGCCCAGGGAGTAGCACCAGATATTGGCCAGGGCAAAGCCGGTCCAGGCCCCCGACAGCGCGGACTTGCCGCTTTTGCCGTGGCGCGCATAGTCGGCCACCAGCGGCAGCCAGCTGATGGGCATGGCGATCACCAGATCGACGGCGCCGAGCATGCTCATGCCGCCTGCACCTTCGCGGGCCAGCAAGGTCCCGAGGCCGGTGGCGCCGGCCATTTTGAGGAATTGCCAGCTCAGCCACAGCAGCGAGGCAATCACCAGCGGCAAGGCTACGCGCGAGATGATGCGGCGCACCAGGGTGGTCATGGAGCCGCTCATCAGCAGCAGGATCACGCCACCCCAGAGCAGAGTGGCCAGCCAGGGCCAATAGGCAGCGCCCATGATGCCGCTTTGTTTGCCCAGCGCCACGGTGGCGTCACGCATCACCACCAGCTCGAAACTGCCCCAGCCCAGCAGCTGGATGATGTTGAGCACGATAGGCAGTCGTGCGAAGTGGCGGCCGTAGACGCTGTGCATCAGCCCTGCACTGGACAGGCCGCTGTCGCAGCCCAGCTTGCCCACCCAACCCAGTAGACCGGCACCGATCAGCGAGCCGATGGCTATCGCGATCAGCGCATGTAGCGGGCTGAGCGCAGGCAGCAGATAGGCTCCCATCTGCATGACCAGCAGGCCCACGCCCAGGCTGAACCACAGCGAGGCATGGTCGCGCCAGGCAAAGACGCGCTCCTTAGCCGTCACCGGGGCCAGGGCCCGATTGGCCGATGTGGAAGAAGATGAATTCATGAATGCTCCGCCAGAAAAACGAAGCAGGGGCCGCATGGTTTGCGCGGCGAGCCAGCAAAGACATGGCCAGTCGCGGTCTGACACCTTGGACAGCTTCCCTGCGCGAGGATGATCTCGGGCAAGCGGTCGTCAAGACACCGCTTGCGCAATCAGGTTCAAAGGGACTCTCTCAGCCCTGACCGGTCATGGTCAGGACACCCCCAGCATTGCTGCCTGCCTTGGGCCGCAGCGAGCGCGATTGTGCCAGACATGCCGCGTCGGGGCAGAACTGCAGCGCAAAGCTGTGTTGCAAATGCTTGCAAATCAGAGTGCCTGTCTTGACCCCGTTGCGTCTGCTGCTGCGTTTCAGCCTCCGACAAGTTTGTTTCAGCCGCTGTGGCTGTACCTTGAGGAGGCCTTGTCTATGTTGTCTGTCCGTATCGAACCCTCGGTTCCAGGTTTCTTGCTGTCGCGCGGCCGTTTGCTGCGCGCTTCGCTGCTCTGCGCTGTCGCGATGGTGGCCGCCGCGCCGGCCTCGGCCTGGACGCGCGGCAACCACAAGCTGGCCCAGGTCAGCATCATCGAACGTGCCACGGGCCGGGTACTGCCCCAGTACAGTCACGAGGGAGAGCTGTGGGTGGTGGGCCGCCCCGGTGCCAATTACGCGGTGCGCATCCGCAACTTCGAGAGCCGCCGCATCATGGGCGTCATCAGCGTCGACGGGGTCAATGCCATCAACGGCCGCACGGCGAGCTCCCGCGCCGAAGGCGGCTATGTGCTGGATGCGGGCGACAGCTACGACGTGCGGGGCTGGCGCAAGAGCAATGACAACGTGGCTGCGTTCTATTTTTCCGAAAGCGATATGTCCTATGCCGCCAGAACCGGCAGGCCGCAGGATGTGGGCGTGATCGGAGTTGCGCTGTACCGCGAAAAGCTGCCCGAGCCTGCTGCCTACCAGGGGCCGCTCCATGAGCCGCAAGCGCAGGCCAGTGCCTCGGCGGCTGAATCTGCAGCGGCGGATGTCGCCGTGCCTCAGGCCGCCAGCAAGAGCCGCAGCGCCGAGCGCCGTGCGCCACAGGCCTCGCCGACCCCCTCGCTAGGCACGGGCCATGGCGCGGTGGAGCGCTCGCAAGTCACCCAGGTGGACTTCGAGGCCGATACAGACCAGCCCCGGCAGATGGTGCGCATCCGCTACGACAGCTATGCCAACCTGGTCGCCAGAGGCGTGATTCGCGAGCCTCATCCACGGCCGTCCCAGCCGCGCGCGCCCAATCCTTTTCCCGGGGACAACGGCTTTGTGCCGGATCCACCCCGCAACTGAGTTGATTGCGCTGTCGTCGGAGTTTGCATAATCGCGGGCATGCTTGCACCGCCGCTTGCCCAAGCCCAACTCGCCGATGAAGCCCTGATGCGCAGCTATGCCGCAGGGCAGGCCACGGCGTTCGAGACGCTTTATGCCCGGCACAGCCTGCGCATATGGCGCTATTTCTATCGCAACACGGGCGATGCGGCGCTGGCCGACGATCTGGCGCAAGACCTCTGGGTTGCCGTGGTGGACTGCGCCTGCCGCTATGAGGTGCGCAGCAGGTTCACGACCTGGCTGTTCACCATGGCGCACAACCGCCTGGTCGATCACTGGCGCAGGCAGCGGCCGGGCATCAGCCTGTCGGCAGACACGCAAGAGTCCATGCGGCTGGCCGAAAGCCTGTTTGCGGCCTCGGGCTTCGAGCCCGAGCAGCAGCTCGATCGTCAACTCATGGCCCAGGCCATCCTGGCAGCGCTTGCCCGGCTCCCGGCCGAGCAGCGCGAGTGTTTTCTGCTGCAGGTCGAGGCTGATCTGACGCTGGCCGAAATTGCCCAGGCCACCGGCGTTGCCGAGGAAACGGCCAAGAGCCGCTTGCGCTATGCGCGTGCCAAACTGCGCGCCGCGCTGGAGGAACTGGCATGAATATGCACCCCGAAAACCCGTCTGGCGACGACAAGCCCGATGCGCTGCGCGAGCTCTACCACGAGGCCGTGGCAGAGGATCGTGGCCCCAGTGCGCAAAGCAGCGCAGCCATCCTCAAGCGCGCACGTCAGTGCGCGGCAGCTGTGAGGCAGGAGCCCACGGAGTCTATGGACAAGCCTGCCGCCAATGACCGCTTCTGGCTGCGTCATGCGCTGGGCGGACTGGCGGCCGTCGGACTGGTGGGCTGGCTGATGCTGCAGCACGCCGCCTGGTGGAGTGGGCCGGACAAGGAGGGCGAGCGAGATTCCAGGGCCGAAGCAGTGGCCCAGCCAGCTGAATCGCAGCCGGCTCCGGCAGTTGAGGGTGCGGATCGCGCCGCCCTGGTGGAATCGGCTCCGGGCGCGGCGGCGCTGGCGCAGAAATCCACGGAAAAAAAGACTCGAATCCAGGCAGAGAAAAAACCAGAAGCTATGGATATGGAAGCATCTATAGCTGCATCAGCCCCTGTGCTGCGGCCAGAGGCTGCTCCGGCCCCGGGTGCTGCAGCCTCTGCCAGCCTGGCGCGCTCCGCAAAGCCGGCTGCCAAAGCGCCATCCCGCAGCGATGAGACCACAGAACCTGCTGCCGCGGCGGAGGCCATGGCGCCGCAGATCTCCAGGTCAAGCGCGCAATTGCCGCTATGCCCCTTGACGGCTGAGGTGCATGGCAACACGCAAGCTGCAAAAGAGGGAGCGGACAAAGCCTCTGGCATCGCAGGCAAGCCGCTGGATTGCCGCCCGCGAAAGCATGGGGAAACGCAGCCGGATGATGCCAATTCTAGGCAGGATGCTTCTAAATATATAGCGGATCCGCCGCGGTGAGACAAAAAAAGCCCGCTTGACGCGGGCTTGGGTGATGGTCTGGCCAGTACTTTTAGGTACTGACGTTAGATCATGTTACTGGATTTTTGCGCTTTTGCGCAGCTGATCTTGGAACTGCTGCTCTTTTTGCTGCTGCAACTGCTGCGTGATCTGGGGTTTGACATCTTCGAACTTGGGCATTTCGGCCTGGCGCTCGTCATCCATGCGGATGATGTGCCAGCCGAACTGGCTCTTGACGGGCGTGTCGGTCATCTCGCCCTTCTTGAGCTTGATCAGGGCTTCGGTGAACTCGGGTACGTAATTGTTGGGGTTGGCCCAGTCCAGATCACCGCCACGGGCACCCGATCCGGGATCCTTGGATTCCTTCTTGGCGATGTCTTCAAACTTCTTGCCGGCCTTCACCTCGGCAATGATGGCCTTGGCGCGGTCTTCGGATTCCACCAGGATGTGGCTGGCCTTGTATTCCTTGCCGCCATTGGCAGCGACGAATTTGTCGTACTCGGCCTTGGCTTCGGCATCGGTCACGGGGTTCTTCTTGCGGAAGTCGTCAAACAGCGCGCGGATCAGCACGGTCTGGCGTGCCATTTCCATCTGCTGCTTGTAGGCTTCGGAGCCGGCCAGGCCGCGGCGGTTGGCTTCCTGCATGAAGATTTCACGCGCGATGACTTCATCCTTGATCATCTTTTCCATCTCGGGCACAACGGGCTGGCCGCTGGCTTCGATCTGGGTCTTCAAGGCATTGACGCGGGCCATGGGAACGGCCTTGCCATTGACGATGGCCACATTCTGGGCCGAGGCGGACAGGGCGGCTGCGCCCAGAACAGCGGCGGCCACGATGCGGGCCAGTTGCTTTTGTTTCATGCTCATTCGAGTTTTGATTGAGAAAAGTGAGTGAAGTTCAGTCCATACGCAACAGGCTCCCGTCAAGGAGCCTGTGGTCAGAACAGTGCGTTCTCAAAGTACTTCAATGGCGATGGCATGAACACCCTGGTCAATGAAGTCTTGCAGTGCATCATACACAAGGCGGTGGCGTGCCACGCGGGTTTTTCCATCAAAGGCAGGGCCGGCGATGCGCACGCGAAAATGCGTGCCCACGCCGCTGTCGTTGGCGCCGGCATGACCGGCATGCTGATAGCTCTCGTCGATGACTTCGAGTCGGGTCGGGGCCAGACGCTGGCGCAGGGCGGCGTCCATGGCCTGGGCACTGATGGTCACGCTCATGGCTGCTTGTCCTTGGCTTCGGCCGCGTTGGGCACGCCGTCCTGGGGCAGGTAGCGGCTCATGTAGATGGCTTGTGCAATCACAAACACCACCATCAGTCCCATGCCGCCAAACAGCTTGAAGTTGACCCAGGTATCGGTGTCGAAGTTATAGGCTACCCAGATGTTGAGTCCGCCCATGGCGGCGAAGAAAGCGGTCCAGGCCCAGTTGAGCTTGAGCCAGATGGCGTCGGGCAGTTGCAACTGCGCGCCCATGACGGAGCGCAGCAGGTTCTTTTTGAAAACCAGCTGACCGATCAGCAGCGCGCCGCCCATGAGCCAGTAAAGCACCGTGGGCTTCCATTTGATGAAGTTGTCGTCATGGGCCAGCAAAGTGGCTCCGCCAAACAGTACGATGACGCCGAGGCTCATCCACTGCATGGGCTCGATCTTGCCGGTCTTGAAGCGCAGATAGGCGATCTGCGCCACAGTGGCGGCAATGGCCACGGCTGTGGCGGTGTAAATGCCCCAGACCTTGAAGGCCACGAAAAACAGGATGATGGGGAAGAAATCAATCAGCAGCTTCATGCGCGAAATGGTAGTCGTTCTGAAATTCAGACTGCGTAGCACCGACAAGGTTCCCGGTGCTGCGAGCAAAGTCGCATCATGCACCAAAGCGCGGGCCTTACCGTGGGCAAAGCCTTGTACGCCGGACGGATTCAGCTATCAAAGCTGATGTGCAAGGCCGGCGCAGTGAGCCCGGCCCGAAGCCGCGCGGCCCTTGCTGCTCAAGCCTTGCCAGCTCTTATTTTGGGGGCTCGTTCTGGAAATCCAGCGAGGCCGAGTTCATGCAGTAGCGCAGGCCTGTGTCAGTGGGACCGTCGGGAAAGACATGGCCCAGATGGGCTCCGCAGTTGCTGCACACCGTCTCGGTGCGCACCATGCCGTGGCTGCGGTCCACGATATTGGTGATGGCGCCGGGCAGGGCCTGGTCAAAGCTGGGCCAGCCGCAGCCGGCGTCAAACTTGGTATGGGAGTCGAACAGCTTGTTGCCGCAGCAGATGCAGTGGTAGCTGCCATCGGCCCAGAACTGCTCGTATTTGCCGGTGAAAGGTCGCTCGGTGGCTGCGTGGCGCGTGACCTGGAAGGCCGCCGCTTCGGCACCCTTGTCCTGCAACAGGGCTTGCCATTCTTGGTCGGATTTCTGGACAGGAAAGCTCATGATGAACAGCTGATTTCAATCGAGGAAGCCCAGTCGGGCGGGAAGCCGGCCCAGTCGTTGTGGTCCGGGTGCGAGTCATAAGGCGTCTGCAACACGGCCAGCATCTGCTGCACCGGGGCGAAGTCACCGGCCTGGGCGGCACGAATCACGGTCTCGCCCAGATGGTTGCGCAGCACAAAGCGCGGATTGGATTTTTGCATCAAATCGACGGTCTGTGCTTTGTCCACTTGCGCTAGCTGCTCTGAATAAGTGAGTGACCAGGCATCAAAGCTGGCGCGATCCAGAATGATGTCACGCAGTGGCTCAAAGTCGATTTTCGTTTCCTGCCTTTGTGCAACAGCATCGGTCAGGCGGCTGAAAAAGATGGTGTAGTCCACCTTGTTGTCGGCCAGGATCTGCAGCAGCGGGTTGACCAGCTGCGCAAAGCGGCCTTCGGTGGCAGGCGTGCCGGCCTCGTTTTCGGGCAGGCCCAGCTTGGCCAGCATCTGGCGCGCATAGGCGGCGGGGAAGACTGTCTTGTAGGACTCCAGCGCAGCAATCGTCAGCTCTTCGTCGCCGATCAGCGGCAGCAAGGCCTGGCCCAGGCAGTAGAGATTCCAGTAGGCCACCTGGGGCTGGCGGTTAAAGGCATAGCGGCCCTGGCTGTCGCTGTGGTTGCAGATATGGCCTGGGTCGAAGGCATCGAGAAACTGGAAGGGGCCGTAGTCGATGGTCAGGCCCAGAATGCTCATATTGTCGGTATTCATCACACCATGGCAAAAGCCCACGCCTTGCCACTGGGCCATCAGTCGGGCAGTGCGCTCGCTTACGGCCTGCAGAAAATTGGCGTAGGGATTGCCGTTCAGTGCAACGGCCGTGCGGCATTCCGGGTAATGCTGGTCTATGACCAGATCGGCCAGGGCTTTAAGTTCGGTCTGCATGTCGCGCGCGGCGAAATGCTCGAAATGGCCGAAGCGGATGAGGCTCTCGGCCACACGGGTCACGACGGCGGCAGTTTCCATGGTCTCGCGCGCCACGGGCAAGGGCGAGCCCGTCAGCGCCAGCGCTCGCGTGGTGGGAATGCCCAGGGCTGCCATGGCTTCGCTGCAGAGAAATTCGCGAATCGACGAGCGCAGCACGGCCCGGCCGTCGCCCATGCGTGAATAGGGGGTGCGGCCAGCGCCCTTGAGCTGGACTTCAAAGCCCTGCTCAGTCTCGCCCAACAGGATGGCACGGCCGTCGCCAAGCTGGCCGGCCCAGACGCCGAACTGGTGACCGCTATAGACAGTGGCCAGCGGCTTGCTGCCGCCGTTGCCATGGCCGGAGACGGCATTGCCGCTGAGGATTTGCAGCGCTTCGGCGCTGTGCAGCCACTCGGTGTTCAGACCCATCCAGCGGGCCGTGCTGACGCTGGCTGCAATCCAGTGCGGCTCTGGCACGGGCGTGGGTTGGAGATAGGTGAAAAAAGCCGGGCCCAGAGCTTCGAAGCGGCCGGGCTTGCGCCATTGCGGGGCAGGGGATTCGCTCATGCAATCATTGTGCTTGAGCAGCATCAAGGACAGGGTTTGCAGGGTTGTTGAGCCGGTTTCCGTTGGAGAGCAGCCTAGGTTTTTCCCTGAGTGCGCGCACATCGTTCAGAGGGAGGATGCAGACAAAGGTCGCCAAGGTTACGCATTGGTGACAGTCCTCAGATGACGGCCTGGAAGCCCGCGCTAGGATGCTTCCCGATCATCACAACGATATCCAGGAGACTGCCAATGTTGGGTCTGATGCAAAGCCAGCCGCTGTTGATTTCTTCCCTGATCGAGTTTGCCGCGCGCAACCATGCCGATGGAGAGATAGTCTCCCGCCGTGTGGAAGGCGATATCCACCGCTACACCTACAAGGATCTGGCGGCGCGCTCGCGTCAGCTTGCCAACAAGCTCGATGCCATGGGCCTGGTGCCGGGCGAGCGCGTGGCCAGCCTGGCCTGGAATGGCTATCGCCACATGGAGATGTATTTTGGCGTCAGCGGCTCGGGCCGGGTGTTGCACACCATCAACCCGCGCCTGCATCCCGAGCAGGTCGCATGGATCGTCAATCACGCCGAAGACAAGGTGCTGTGCTTTGACCTGACCTTTTTGCCCATCATCCAGGCCGTGCATGCCAAATGCCCGCAGGTGCAGCAATGGGTGGTGCTCTGCGATACAGACCGGCTGCCGGCAGACAGCGGCATTCCAGGCCTCGTCAGCTACGAGAGCTGGATTGCAGGCCAGTCCGATCAATACCGCTGGCCGCAGTTCGACGAGAACACCGCATCCAGCATGTGCTACACCAGCGGCACCACGGGCAACCCCAAGGCCGTGCTCTACAGCCACCGCTCCAGCACGCTGCACGCCTATGCTGCCGCGCTGCCCGATGTGATGTGCCTGTCGGCCCGTGATTCGGTGCTGCCCGTGGTCCCCATGTTCCACGTCAATGCCTGGGGCCTGCCATATTCGGCGGCGCTCACGGGCTGCAAGATGGTCTTTCCGGGCCCGGCGCTCGATGGGAAGTCGGTCTACGAGCTGATGATCGAGTCGGAGGGCGTGACCTTTGCTGCTGGCGTGCCCACCGTCTGGCAGATGCTGCTTGGCTATATGAAGCCGGGCGGCCTGCGTTTTTCCAAGCTCAATCGCACGGTGATCGGCGGCTCCGCCTGCCCGCCAGCCATGATCACCGCCTTCCAGGACGACTATGGCGTGGAGGTGCTGCACGCATGGGGCATGACGGAGATGAGCCCGCTGGGCACGCTGTGCACGCTCAAGAACAAGCATCTGGAACTGCCCAAGGAAGAGCAGATGAAGATCCGGCAGAAGCAGGGGCGCGCGATCTATGGTGTGGAGATGAAGATCGTCAACGACGCCGGCGACGAGCAGCCCTGGGATGGCAAGAGCTATGGCGACCTGCTGGTGCGCGGCCCCTGGATCATCGACAGCTATTACAAAGGCAGCGGCAACCCCCTGGTGCGCGGGGCCGACGGCCACGGTTGGTTCCCGACGGGTGATGTGGCGACGATAGATCCCGACGGCTATATGCAGATCACCGACCGCAGCAAGGATGTGATCAAGTCCGGCGGCGAATGGATCAGCTCCATCGATATTGAAAACATCGCCATGGCCAACCCGGCCGTGGCCATGGCTGCCTGCATAGGCATGCCGCATCCCAAGTGGGACGAGCGCCCTATCGTGGCCGTGGTCAAGAAGCCCGGTGCGGAAATCACGCGCGAGGAGTTGCTGAAGTTCTACGAGGGCAAGACGGCCAAGTGGCAGATTCCCGATGATGTGGTGTTTGTGGACGCTATTCCGATCGGTGCCACAGGCAAGATGCTCAAGACCCGTCTGCGCGAGGAACTCAAGGACTACCAACTGCCCACGGCGGTCTGAACGTCCCCCGGCCAGGCCGGAGCAAAGCCATCATCGTGAGATGATGGCTTTTTTGCCTGTGCCTTTTCTGGCGCCATTGCTTGACATCCATGCCTTCAGCTCCCGGTTTTTGCGACTGCTCGTCACTCTTGATATCGGATGGTGGTCGTGCCCACGACTTGCCGCGACGCCAGCTTCTCGGAGCCGCCTTGCTAGGCGGACTGGGTACATGGAGTCTTCCTGCAGCAGCCTGTGGGCCAGAGGCTGTCGCCCAGGCTGCACCGCGCAATGTGTGTCTGGAGTGCCTGGCACGTCGGGCGCAGCAGCGCTCAGCCTTTGTGAACAAGGAGTTGCCATGAGCGCCGGGCCGCTCTGGCCGCAAACAAGACCTGCACGCAAGAGCTGGCCTCTGCGCTGGTCGCAGCTCGTCTCGACTGGTAAGCCAACAGGCAAGCCCTTGCAGCTGTATCTGTTGCTGGATGCGGCGCAGAACAGTGACTTGTTGGTGCAGGTGCCGCAAAGCGGTGCCGAGGCCTTGTTTGCGTTCACACGCGCGAGCAAGGAGGGCAAGCTCAGCCCCTGGTTGGTACACCTTGGCAGCACTGCTCAGGCCTTGAAAATGCCGCAGCAGAATTTTCTCGACGCCGTGCTCGATGTGGTGCAGGCCAGCCCTTGCGCCAGCTTGCTGGCGAGCGAGTGCGAGATGCCGGTGCTGCTGGCCCATCTGCGCCTGGCCATGGATCCAAGACTGCCTGGCGGCGACGGCAGCTATCTTGCCTTATGGGACCCCGCCGTGCTGGCGGCCTTGCTCGGGCAAAGCGATCCGGACACGCGAACCGCCATCGAACCCGTGCTGCGCCCTGCCCAGTGCCTGGCCTTGCTGGGTCCGGTTGCACGCTGGTGGTGCTGGAGTCGATCGGGCCGGTTGCATGAATATGCGGTGGCTGATTTTGCCGGGCCTGCGGCGCCCCTGCCGCTTCAATTCAGCACCGCTCAGGTCGATGCGTTGGTAAAGGGCAATGTGCCCGATTTGCTGATCTATTACCTGAATCTGAACCAGGTCCATCTGCGCGACAGATTGCCGCCGCTGGCAATGCATTGGTTTGCGCGTCAGCAACTGGAGTTTGCGCGCCGCCATGGGCTTGCTGGTACGCGCGACCTGCTCAACTATCTGTGTCTGGCGCTGATTGCAGGAGCACGCTTTGATCAATTGCCCGGAGTGGTCGAACTGCTGGCCAGGGTCAAGGCCGGCAGGCTGAGTTTCGACGAGTTGATGCGCGATATAGGACCGCATCTGGAGGGCAGGGAACTGCCGGAACCGCAGGTGCTGACCAGCGCCAGCGGCCTGCCGCTGACGGAAAGCCAGTTGCCGCTCTAGGCCGCTGAATCAGATAAGTCTCTGTATTTTTATAGGCGGGCGCCAGCAGCTATTGTTTTGGGAGCTTCGGCCTGAGGTAAACCCTGCAGTCGCCAAAGTGATATGCGCTAGGGCAACCCCCAGGCCGCAGGCGCTGGCTTGCCCTTTAGTCTGGGCGTCGCTCATAACCACCAACGGAGACGCTCTATGAAGTTTGCAATCAAGGCTTTGACAGCATCGGTGATCCTGGCGTGCGCGGGGAGTGCGATGGCGCAGAAGGGTGAGACCGTCAAGGTCGCCTGGATTGACCCGCTCTCGGGCCTGATGGCAGCGCTGGGATCCAATCAGCTCAAAAGCCTGCAGTACGTGGCCGAGGAAATCAACAAGAGCAGTGCTTCGGGGGTGAAGTTCGAAATCATCGGCATCGACAACAAGCTCAGCCCGCAGGAGACCACGGCCGCGCTGCGCTCGGCCATGGATCAGGGCGTGCGCTATGTGTTCCAGGGCAATGGCTCGGGCCCGGCGCTGGCCATCATGGATGCGCTGGAAAAGCACAATGCGCGCAACAAGGGCAAGGAGGTCGTGTTCCTCAACTATGCGGCGGTGGACCCGGACCTGACCAACAGCAAGTGCAGCTACTGGCATTTCCGCCTCGATGCCGATACCTCCATGAAGATGGAGGCCTTGACCACGTATATGAAGGACGTGCCAGAGGTCAAGAAGGTCTATCTGATCAACCAGAACTACTCGCATGGCCAGCAGGTGTCCAAGTTTGCCAAGGAGATGCTCAAGCGCAAGCGCCCCGATGTGGAAATCGTGGGTGACGACTTCTCTCCTCTGGCCCAGGTGCGCGACTTTGCACCCTATGTGGCCAAGATCAAGCAGTCGGGCGCCGATACGGTGATCACCGGCAACTGGGGCTCGGACCTGGCGCTGCTCATCAAGGCCGCCAACGATGCTGGCCTGAACAACGTCAAGTTCTACACCTATTACGCCATTGCCACGGGCGCGCCCACGGCCATGGGGGCGGCGGCGGCAGGCAAGGTCTATATGGTGGGCTACGGCCACCTGAACATGCCCGGCGCCATGGACAAGATCGTCAAGGGCTTCAAGGCCAAGGTCAACGAGGATATGTACACCGGTACCGTGTACACGGGGCTGAACATGCTCGACCAGGCTTTTGCAAAAGCCAAGACCACCGACCCGGTCAAGGTCGCCGCGACCATGGAGGGCATGAAGTTCCAGAACTACAACGGCGAGGTCGAGATGCGCAAGACCGATCACCAGCTGCAGCAGGGCCTGTACATCGCGCGATGGGAGAAGGCCGGCGGCAAATACCCCATGGACTCGGAGAACACGGGCTATACCTTTGCTCCCGTGAAGTACTTCGAGCCCTATGTGGCCAGCACCCCCACCAGTTGCCAGATGAAACGCCCCTCCTGAGCGGGGGAGGCAGGATCGATATTCGGGACGCCCTGGTGGCGTCCTTTTTTATTTCCGGGTTTCATTCGCCTGCAAGTGCGAGCAGCTGTCGCACAAGTGTCGCCAACTGCCGTGAATCGGCCTTGGAAGTCGCATGCGTGATAGTTACTAAGGCTTTCCCCAGCGGGAAAAAGTCTACCGACCGGTAGATTGGCGGCAGTCGCTAGCAAAAACAATGAAAGGAGACAAGTATGAAATGGGTTATGCGTGCGGTGGCCCTCTCGGCTATGGCTGTGAGTGCAGGTGGTGCATGGGCTCAGAAGGGTGAAACCGTCAAGGTCGCCTGGATTGATCCCTTGTCGGGTCTGATGGCTGCCGTGGGAACGAATCAGCTCAAGACGTTTCAGCTGCTGGCGGAAGAGTTCAACAAGAAAAATGCCTCGGGCGTGAAGTTCGAGGTCGTGGCGCTGGACAACAAGCTCAGCCCGCAGGAGACCACGGCCGCGCTACGCTCGGCCATGGATCAGGGCGTGCGCTATGTGACTCAGGGCAATGGCTCGGGACCGGCGCTGGCCATCATGGATGCGCTGGAAAAGCACAACAATCGCAACAAGGGCAAGGAGCTGCTCTATCTGAACTACGCTGCGGTGGATCCCGATCTCACCAACAGCAAGTGCAGCTACTGGCATTTCCGTCTCGATGCCGATACCTCCATGAAGATGGAGGCATTGACCACATTCATGAAGGACGATGCCGAGGTCAAGAAGGTCTATCTGATCAACCAGAACTACGGCCATGGCCAGCAGGTGTCCAAATACGCCAAGGACCTGCTCAAGAAAAAGCGCCCCGATGTGCAGATCGTGGGTGATGACTTCTCTCCTCTGGCCCAGGTGCGCGACTTTGCGCCCTATGTGGCCAAGATCAAGCAGTCTGGGGCCGATACGGTGATCACCGGCAACTGGGGAGCGGATCTGTCGCTGCTGCTCAAGGCCGCCAATGATGCGGGGATGAACAATGTCAAGTTCTATACCTACTATGCCTTCGGTCCTGGGGGGCCCACCGCCATGGGCGCAGCGTCCGAGGGCAAGGTCTATACCGTGACTTATGGGCACTACAACATGGGTGCGCCGATTCAGGCGAGCATGGAAAGCTTCAAGAAGAAGTTCAACGATGACCTGACGCAAAGCTCCATCTACCATGTGTTCGCCTTGCTGGATGCAGCTTTTGTCAAGACAGGCTCCACCGACCCGGTCAAGGTTGCGGCGGCACTCGAGGGCATGAAGCTGAAAAGCTTCAACGGCGATGTCGAGATGCGCAAGAGCGACCACCAGTTGCAGCAAGGCCTGTATATCTCCAAGTGGCAGAAGGCTGGCGGCAAGTTCCCCTATGACGCGGAAAACACAGGTTACACCTTCGCCCCCGTGAAGTACTACGAGCCCTATGTGGCCAGCACGCCCACCAGTTGCCAGATGAAGCGTCCGTCCTGAGTCAGGCTCACTCTCCCTCGTGCTGCAGCATCCGTACCCACAAGAACGCATAACAGGTGCAGTGCTGCAGCAGTCTTTTTGCTCATGAGAACAAGGCAAGTCGATGACGCCTGAATTTTTCACCATATCGATGCTCAACGGTGTGAGCTACGGGCTGCTGCTCTTCATGCTTAGCTCAGGCCTGACGCTGATCTTCAGCATGATGGGCGTGCTGAATTTCGCTCACACCAGTTTCTACATGCTGGGTGCGTACTTCGCATACACGCTCAGCGGCATCATCGGGTTCTGGCCCGCGCTCTTTCTCTGCCCCGTGCTGGTGGGCGTGCTGGGGGCGCTGTTCGAGCGCTACAGCCTGCGCCGCGTGCACAAATATGGCCATGTGCCCGAGTTGCTGGTGACTTTTGGCCTGTCCTATCTGATTCTCGAGGTGGTGCAGCTGGTATGGGGGCGGGGCACTGTGCCTTATGCGCTGCCGTCGGCGCTGCAGGGGCCGCTGTTTACCCTGTATGGCACACAGTTCCCCAAGTCGCGCTCCTTTGTGATGCTGGTGGCGCTGCTGATGCTGGTGGCCGTCTGGCTGCTGCTGACGCGCACACGCATCGGCCTGGTGATTCAGGCCGCGCTCAAGAACCCCGAAATGGTGGAGGCGCTGGGCCACAACGTGCCGCGTGTCTTCATGCTGGTGTTTGGCGGTGGCTGCGCGCTGGCCGGCCTGGCCGGCGTGATCGGCGGCAACACCTATGTGACCGAGCCAGCCATGGCGGCATCCGTGGGTTCCATCATTTTCGTGGTGGTGGTGGTCGGCGGCATGGGTTCGCTGGCCGGGGCTTTCGTGGCCTCGCTGCTGATCGGTGTGGTGCAGACCTTTGCCGTGGCGCTGGACTGGTCTCTGGCTGGCCTGTTTACCTCCATGGGCCATCAGGTCAATGAGTCCACTTTCGGCTGGCCCGTGCTGCGGCTGACGCTGTCGCAGGTCGCGCCGATCCTGCCTTACCTGTTCCTGGTGCTGATTCTGATCTTCCGCCCCAAGGGCTTGCTGGGTACCAGAGGGGATTGAGCCATGTCTTCGATTGCAAAAACATCCATGAATTCTTCTGCTGCCGACAAAGCTCGGTCCCAGGGACATTACCGCTTCAAGCCCTTGAATATAGGGCGAATTCTGGTCTGGGGCCTGTTTGCGCTGGCACTGATCGTGGCACCGCTGATCTTCACCAGCTCGCTGGCGCTGACCATGCTCAGCCAGATCGGCTATCTGATCATCATCTGCCTGTCCTACAACATCCTGCTGGGGCAGGGCGGCATGCTGAGCTTCGGTCATGCGGTCTATACCGGCCTGGGGTCGTTTCTGGCCATTCATGCCATGAACAAGGCTGCTGCAGGCGAGATGGCAATTCCGCTGGTGCTGATTCCCGTTGTGGGTGGCCTGGCGGGCATGTTCTTCGCTGCGCTTTTCGGCTATGTGACGACCAAGAAATCCGGCACCACCTTTGCCATGATCACCATGGGTCTAGGTGAGCTGGTGGCATCCATGGCACTGATGTTTCCCGAGTTCTTCGGCGGCGAGGGCGGCATCACCACGGACCGGGTCTACAGCAAGTTCTTCGGGCTGGATTTCGGTTCGGGCCTGCAGGTGTACTACCTGATTGCCGTGTATTGCTTTGTCTGCACGGCTGCCATGTTTGCCTTCACCGGCACGCCGCTGGGACGCATGCTGAACGCCGTGCGCGACAACCCCGAGCGTGTCGAGTTCGTGGGCTACAACACCCAGCGCGTGCGCTACTTCGCTTTCATCATTGCAGGCTTTTTTGCCGGCATTGGTGGCGGGTTGACGGCCATCAATTTCGAGATCATCACGGCCATGGACAGCGTCAGCGTGGTGCGCTCGGGAGGCTATCTGTTGTTCACCTTCCTGGGCGGTGCCACCTTCTTCTTCGGCCCCATCATCGGTGCCGTGCTGCTGGTGCTGGCATCGGTGCTGCTGTCTGAGCTGACCAAGGCCTGGCTGCTGTATCTGGGCCTGGTGTTCCTGCTCATGGTCATGTATGCCCCTGGCGGTGTGGCCAGCCTGATCATGATGAATCTGCGTGTGGCCAAGTTCGGGCATTTCAAGCGCCTGCTGATGCCCTATCTGGGCATTCTGGCTGCGGGCATCGTGACGGTGATCGGTGCCGCCTCGCTGATCGAGATGATCTATCACATGCAGCTCAATGCGGCTCTGGGGCCCAAGGTGCCGTTCATGGGAACCGAGCTGGACACCAGTGCTGCTGCCACCTGGACAGTGGCAATTGTGGTGTTCGTGGTGGGCCTGGGCCTGCTGGAGGGCGTGCGCCGACTGACGGCCCGTCGCTGGGGCCGCATACAGGAAGCGATCGAAGAAAGCATCAAGAAAGGGGAGGGCTGAACCATGTCCAGCATCGCCATCCATCAACCGGCTGCGCAAGCTGTGCAGCAGTCTGCTCATGCGCTGGAGCTGCGCGATCTGCGCAAAAGCTTCGGCAAGACAGAAATCATTCGCGGCGCCAATCTGGCGGTCAATGCGGGCGAGCGCGTCGCCATCATCGGCCCCAACGGTGCGGGCAAGAGCACGTTGTTCAATCTGATCAGCGGCCGCTTCGAGCCCAGCAGTGGCGAGGTGCTGCTGCACGGCCAGCGCATTGACGGCAAAAAGCCTTTCGAGATCAATCGCATGGGGCTGTCGCGCAGCTTTCAGATCACGAATATCTTTCCCAAGCTTTCGGTGTTTGAAAACCTGCGCTGCAGCGTGCTCTGGAGCCTGGGCTACCGCTACAGCTTCTGGCGTTTTCTCTCCAATTTGCACGACGCCAACGAACGTGCCAACGAGCTGATGGAGATGATCGGCCTGCACCGCAAGCGCGACACGCTCGCGGTGAACCTGACCTATGCCGAGCAGCGCGCTCTGGAGATTGGTATCACCATCGGCGGCGGTGCCAGCGTCATCCTGCTCGACGAACCCACGGCAGGCATGAGCAATAGCGAAACCGCGCATTTCATTCAGTTGATCAAGAAAGTCACCGAAGGCAAGACGCTGCTGACCGTGGAGCACGACATGGGCGTGGTCTTCGGGTTGGCGGACAAGATTGCAGTGGTGGTCTATGGCGAGGTCATCGCCTATGACACGCCCGAAGCCGTTCGTGCCAACGCCAGAGTGCAAGAAGCATATCTGGGATCTTCCGTCGCAGACCAACAGGCAGGAGCGCATTGAGATGCTGAAGATCAACGATTTGCATGCCTACTACGGCAAAAGCCATGTGCTGCATGGCGTGGACTTCGAGGTCCATGCCGGCGAGATCGTGGCCTTGCTGGGGCGCAACGGCTCGGGCCGCTCCACCACAGCCAAGGCCATCATGGGACTGGTGCACTGGGAGGGGGCACTGGACTGGAAAGGCAAGAACCTGCATGGCAAGAAAGCCTACGAGGTGGCCCATCTGGGTATCGGCTATGTGCCCGAAAGCCGCGATGTCTTCCCCAATCTGACCGTACATCAGAACCTGATGCTGGGGCAGAAAGGCAAGGGCAAAGGCAGTCGCTGGGGCTTTGACGACATGTATGCCATGTTTCCCCGTCTCAAGGAGCGTCAGCACACCGAGGCCGGCGTGATGTCGGGCGGCGAGCAGCAGATGCTCACGCTCTGCCGCACGCTGATGGGTGACCCGGATCTCATCATCATCGACGAACCCACGGAAGGGCTGGCGCCCAAGATCGTGGAGCTGGTGGGCGAATACCTCAAGAAGATCAAGGATCGTGGCGTGTCCGTGCTGCTGATCGAGCAAAAGCTGACCATCGCCATGAATATCTCGGACCGGGCGCTGGTCATGGGCCATGGGCATATTGTTTTTGACGGAACTCCCGAAACCCTCAGGGCGAACGAAAAGGTTCGCAAGGAGTGGCTGGAGGTTTGAGCTGACACACCCCTTGAGCGGCTTTGCCGCTTCCCCCTCTCTCGCTTTGCGAGAGGGGGGGACGACATCCTTGCTGCGGGGCGGTGGGGCCGCCCAGGCCCTTGCTTGCTGTCTCTGACATGAGGTGCGCTCATTCTGTGAGCTGTCTCGCTCAGGACAAGCATCAGTTGCGCAACGCAGCAAAATTCGGAAAATAAAAAACGCACGACCGTTCTTTTCTATTTATTGAACAGGGGACAACAGCATGACTGCTGAATACAAAGTGGACGGAGCCATCGCCGTCATTACCTTGAACAACCCGCCGGTCAACGGCCTGGGTCTGGCCACCAGACGAGGTGTGGTTGAGGGTTTGCGCCAGGCTCTGGCGGATGACGCCGTCAAGGCCATCGTCATTACTGGCGCCGGTAAGGCCTTCTCGGGCGGAGCCGATATCACCGAGTTCGGCAAGGAAGATGCCTACCGCGAGCCGCATCTGATTTCGGTCATCCAGCAACTGGACCTGTCGACCAAGCCTGTGATCGCCGCGATCCACAGCGTCTGCATGGGGGGCGGGCTGGAACTGGCGCTGGGCTGCCATTACCGCATTGCGGCTCCCGGCACGGCCGTGGCGCTGCCCGAGGTCAAGCTGGGCCTTCTGCCAGGCGCCGGCGGCACCCAGCGCCTGCCGCGCGTACTGGGTGTGGAAGCCGCACTCAATATGATTGTCAGCGGCGAGACCGTGATGAGCGAAATGCTGGCCATGCTGCCTGGCCAGAAGCTGTTCAGCAAGATGTCTGCTTCGGCCGAGACGCTGCTGGCCGAGGCCAAGGCCTTGGCGCTGGAGGTCGCCGATGTCCGCCCGCTGCCGCGTGTGCGCGATCTGTCCTGCAAGCATCCCCAGGGCGAGGCCTATTTCGAGTTCGCCGCCACCATGGTGCAGGGCATGTCCAAGAACTTCCCAGCGCCCCTGCGCTGCCTGGAAGCCGTCAAGAATGCCACGACCAAGAAATTCGACGATGGCATGGTGGCTGAGCGCGAAGCCTTCATGCAACTGATGATGACGCCCGAGTCGCGTTCGCTGCGTCATCTGTTCATGGCCGAGCGTGCCGCCTCCAAGATCCCCGACGTGCCTGGCGATACACCGGTGCGCGAGATCCGGACCGTGGGTGTGATCGGTGCCGGCACCATGGGCGGCGGCATTTCCATGAACTTCCTCAATGCGGGCATTCCCGTCACGATTCTGGAGACCAAGCAGGAAGCCCTGGATCGCGGCGTGGCGACCATCCGCAAGAACTACGAGGCCCAGGTCAAAAAGGGCAAGCTCTCCGAGCAGAAGTACGAGCAGCGCATGGCGTTGCTCAGCACCACGCTCAACTATGGCGATCTGAAGAATGCCGACCTCATCATCGAGGCCGTGTTCGAGGAGCTGGGCGTGAAGGAGCAGGTCTTCAAGCAGCTCGATGAAGTGGCCAAGCCTGGCGCGATTCTGGCGTCCAACACTTCGACCCTGGATGTGGACAAGATCGCCGCCTTCACCAAGCGTCCGCAGGACGTGGTGGGCATGCATTTCTTCAGTCCCGCCAATGTAATGAAGCTGCTGGAAGTGGTGCGCGGCAAGGCCACGGCCAAGGATGTGCTGGCCACGGTGATGAAGGTGGGCAAGAAGATCAAGAAGACGGCCGTGGTCTCCGGCGTCTGCGACGGCTTCATAGGCAATCGCATGATCGAGCAGTACTCCCGCCAGGCCGGCTTCCTGCTGGACGAAGGTGCATCGCCACAGCAGGTGGACAAGGCCATCGAGAAGTTCGGCTTTGCCATGGGCCCGTTCCGCATGGGTGATCTGGCGGGTAACGATATTGGCTGGGCCATCCGCAAGCGTCGCTATGTCGAGAAGCCCGATATGAAGTACAGCGCCAGTGCGGACCGTCTGTGCGAGCTGGGTCGCTTCGGCCAGAAGACCGGTGCAGGCTGGTATGACTATGTGCCCGGCAAGCGCGATGCCATTCCTTCGGAGGTGGTGGCCAAGATGATCGACGAGCATCGCAAGAGCCTGGGTATCACGCCGCGCAAGATCTCCGACGAGGAAATCGTGCAGCGCTTGGTCTATGCGCTGGTCAACGAAGGCGCTCAGATTCTGGAAGACGGTATTGCCAGCAAGTCCGGCGATATCGACATGGTGTATCTGACCGGTTATGGCTTTCCGCTGTGGCGCGGCGGCCCCATGCACTATGCGGGCGAGGTCGGCCTGTTCAACGTGGTTCAGGCCATGGGCCGCTTTGCCCAGAACCCGAATGACGATGCCAAGTTCTGGCAGCCCGCTCCGTTGCTGGCCAAGCTGGCCGCCGAAGGCAAGCAGTTCAGCTAGGCGCGGACGATTTGCCACGAAACACCCAGAATCAAAGGACAGAACATGACATCCGCAGTGATTGTTTCTACCGCGCGCACTCCGCTGGCCAAGAGCTGGAAGGGCGCTTTCAACATGACTTACGGCCCCACCATGGGCGCCCACGCCGTCAAGGCGGCCGTGGAGCGCGCAGGCATTGAGGGCGCCGAGGTCGAGGACGTGATCATGGGCATGTCCCTGCCCGAAGGCACGACAGGCGGCAACGTCGCTCGTCTGATTGCCATCCGTGCAGGCCTGCCGGTCACGACATCGGGGCTGACCATCAACCGCTTCTGTTCCTCGGGACTGCAGGCGATCGCGCTGGCCTCCCAGCGCATCATCGCGGGCGAGAACGATGTGCTGGTGGCGGGCGGCCTGGAGAGCATCTCCTGCGTGCAGCCCCACCTGAATCCGCATATGGCCTTCGATCCCGAGCTGACAGCCATGAAGCCCGAGATCTACTGGAATATGCTGCAGACTGCCGAGCAGGTGGCCAAGCGCTACAACATCAGCCGCGATGCCCAGGATGAGTACGGCGCCTCCAGCCAGCAGAAAGCGGCTGCGGCACAGGCGGCCGGCCTGTTCGAAGCGGAAATCGCCCCCATGAAGACCGTCATGGGCGTGGCCGACAAGGTGCGCGGCCTGATCACCAAGGAAGTGACCGTCAGCAAGGATGAGGGTATTCGCGAGGGAACGACCAAGGAAGGCATCAGCGGCCTGCGCAGTGCGCTGCCTGGCGGCGTAGTCACAGCCGGCAATGCCAGCCAGTTCTCCGACGGTGCCGGAGCCTGCGCCATAGTCAGCGAAGCCTATGCATCGCGCAAGGGTCTGCAGCCCCTGGGTCGCTTCCTGGGCTTTGCCGTGGCTGGCTGCGAGCCCGACGAAATGGGCATCGGCCCCATCTATGCCATTCCCAAGGTGCTCAAGAAGCTGGGTCTGTCGATCAATGACATCGACCTCTGGGAGCTCAACGAAGCCTTTGCCGTGCAGGTCATCTACTGCCGCGACAAGCTGGGTATTCCGGCCGACCGCCTCAACGTCAACGGTGGCGCGATTGCCGTGGGTCACCCCTATGGCGTCTCGGGCCAGCGCCTGACGGGCCATGCGCTGATCGAAGGCAAGCGCCGTGGTGCCAAGCGCGTCTGCGTGACCATGTGCATTGGTGGCGGTATGGGCGCAGCGGGCGTGTTTGAAGTGCTGTAAGCACGGCTTGAGCCAAGCCGCCTTCTGGCCACCTTGGGGTAGGGGCTGGAGGCGGCTTTTTTCTCCTCTGGATATATGAAATTGATAGCTTCAAGCGCTTTACCCATAAGCGATGAAGCCTGCTTTGATAGGTAATCTATGCGCCTGCGTTCCACCATTGACTTTCTGCTCTACGACTGGCTGCAGGCCGAAGGCCTGACCAGCCGTCCCCGCTTTGCCGATCATTCGCGTGATACTTTCGATGCGGTGATGGATACCTGCGAGCGCATCGCGCGCGAGAAATATGCGCCCTTCAACCGCACGGTGGACTTGCAGGAGCCGCAGTTCGATGGCGAGAAGGTCATCCTGCCTCAATGCACCTACGAAGCCCGCGAGGCCTATGCCGAATCGGGCATGCTCAGCGCGGCCCAGGACTACGAGATGGGCGGCATGCAGCTGCCCTATACCGTGGAGGCGGCGGCCAACTGCTTTTTCGCGGCGGCCTCGATCAGCATCGGCTCGAACATGCTGACCTCGGGCAATGCCAACGCCATCATGGCCCATGGCAGCGAGCGGCAGAAAAAAGTCTTTGCCGCCAACGAGTTCAATGGTCGCTGGGCTGGCACCATGGCCTTGTCCGAGCCGCAGGCGGGCTCGTCGCTGTCGGACATCGCCACGCGCGCGGAACCCGATGGCATCGAGCATGAGAGTGACGCGCTGGGGCCGCGCTATCGGCTCAAGGGCAACAAGATGTGGATCAGCTCGGGCGACCACGAAATGACCGAGAACATCGTGCATCTGGTGCTGGCCAAGATTCCCGGTGCCGATGGCAAACTCATTGCCGGCGTGAAGGGCATTTCGCTGTTCATCGTGCCCAAGAAGCTGGTCGATGCCGAAGGCCGGCTGACCGGCGAGCGCAACGATGTGGCCCTGGCAGGCCTCAATCACAAGCTGGGCTGGCGGGGCACGACCAATACCTTGCTCAATTTCGGCGAGGGCAAATACCCTGTGCGCGGTCAGCATGGTGGCGGCCTGGACGGCCGCGGCGCGGGTGCGATCGGCTATCTGGTCGGCAAGCCCGGCGAGGGCCTCAAATGCATGTTCCACATGATGAACGAGGCGCGTATCTCCATCGGCATGGCGGCCTCCATGCTGGGCATGGCCGGCTATCACGCCAGTCTCGAATATGCGCAAAGCCGCCCACAGGGCAGGCCCATAGGCGAGGGCGGCAAGGATGCGAGCAAGCCGCAGTCGCGCATCATCGAGCATGCCGACGTCAAACGCATGCTGCTGGCGCAGAAGGCCTATTGCGAAGGTGCGCTGGCCTTGAACCTGCTGTGCGCCAGATTGGTGGACGAGCAGTACACGGGCGAAGCACAGCAGGCAGCAGAAGCCAGGCTGCTGCTGGAGGTGCTGACGCCGGTGGCCAAGAGCTGGCCCAGCGAGTTCTGCCTGGAGGCCAATTCGCTGGCCATCCAGATCCATGGCGGCTATGGCTATACGCGCGATTTCGCGGTCGAGCAGCACTGGCGCGACAACCGCCTGAACATGATTCACGAGGGCACGCACGGCATACAGGCCATGGACCTGCTGGGCCGCAAGGTCGTCATGGATGGCGGCAAGGGGCTGCAACTGCTGGCTGCACGCATCAATGCCACCATCCAGCGTGCCATGCAGCATGAGAAGCTGGGCACCTATGCCAACCAGCTGGCGCGTGCGCTGGCCGATGTTGGTTCAACCACCAAGGCGGCCTGGGCCACGGGCAATCCGCAGGAGGCACTGGCCAATGCCGTGCCCTATATGCAGGCCTTCGGTCATCTGGTGCTGGCCTGGATCTGGCTGGATGTGACGCTGGCCGTACTGGCCATGGACAAGGATCTGGCAATTGCCGCCCACCGCGGCAGCATGGCCGCGCAGCGCTACTTCTTCCATTACGAGCTGCCGCGTATCGGCGCCTGGCTGCAGGTGGTCAAGGCGCGCGACATGACCTGTGCAGGGATGGAGGAAGAGGCGTTCTGAGCCTCGCAGCGCTGCAAAAAGGCCCGCATCAGCGGGCCTTTTTCATGGAGCAGGTTCAGCTCAGGGCTTTTCGCAGTTGCCGCTCATACCCACCATGCCGGACAGCTTTTGAAGGCTGGATCGCTGTTTCAGGCAGTCCTGATAGCTGGCTTCGGCGGCTTTCTGCTGTGCTATTTGAGTGGCTTTGGTGCGTTCGGCGCGCAGCTGGGCGATGCGTTCGCGAATCTGCGGCATCAGTGCAGTGGCGGCCTTCTCGCCTTCCACAATCGCATGGCTGCGCTGCGCGAAGTCGGCCGGGCCGATGTCCAGCACCTTCGGACGAATGATGATGTCGGCACGCGCCAGCTCGGCCTGGCCCAGCTTCTGACCCATGATGGCAATCGACTGATTGAGTGCGCCGAGCATATTCGCCGGGGTCTTGCCGCTGGCCTTGTTGGAGATGTCCACGGCGATCACGATGTCGGCCCCCAGATTGCGCACGGCATCCACCGGCACGGGGCTGACAATGCCGCCGTCCACATAGTGGTGCTTGCCGATGGTGACGGGCTGGAACACGCCGGGCACGCTGCTGGAGGCGCGCACGGCCTGACCCACATTGCCACGTGCGAACACGGTGCGTTCACCGTCTTCCAGGCGCGTGGAAACCGCAACAAAAGGCTTGGCCATCTGCTCCAGCGGTTTGCGGCGGACTTGTTCATTCACATAGTCCTCAAGCTTCTGGCCGAGCACCAGGCCGCCAGCGGACAGCTGCAGGTCGCGGATCTTGGCTTCGTCCAGCGCCACGGCTTTTTCCTGCAGCTCAAAGGCGTTCATGCCGCTTGCATAGAGCGCACCCACCACGCTGCCGGCGCTGGTGCCTGCCACGAACGAGGGCGTGAGGCCATTGGCCTCGAGCATCTTGATGACGCCGATATGGGCAAAGCCCTTGGCCGCACCGCCGCCCAGCGCTAGGCCGATCTTGATCGGAGGGGCTGATGTGGTGGTCGAGAGGGTCTCAGGAGTCGCAGCGGGGCTGGGGGGATTGCTGCCGCAGGCAGCAAGGCCAAGCAGACTCAAACAGACCAAGGGGCGCAAAAAAGCATTCAGGCACATGCCGGGAAATCCTGCTGTCATTAGGGCGCAAAGTATAGCGACGGGTGTTTGAACCGTTGACGTACTGGTTTTGGTCGTCAAAAAGCATAGCTTCCTGTGTTTGATAGCAAATAGTTTGAGACATGTATCCTTTGTTTGGCCTATGCGTGCCGATGCGACTCTGCAGACAATGTTCTCATCACAAGCAAGTGGCTGGCCCGCTTTGACGGCGCGGCAGGATGAACACCTGTCCGCTCTGTCCCTGTCGCAGGCCCGGCCCGATCAAGAGGCAGCAAATGTCGCAAAGCAATACATGGCAGGCCGGTGCCACAACGGCACAGGCCTCGGTCTGGTGGGTGGGCTTCGGCCTGGTGGTGGGAGTGCTGGGGGCGGCGCTGATCAGCCCGCTTTATGCGCTCTATCAGCAAGCCTGGCAGTTGCGGCCCAGCGATATCTCGCTGATCTATGTGCTCTATATGTGCGGTGGCCTGTGCGCCCTGCTGTTTCTGGGGCGTCTGCCCGACCGCATCGGCTTTCAGCGCGTGATGCTGTGTTTCCTGTGTCTGACGCTGGCAGGCACTCTGATCTCCATGCTGGCCTGGAATCTGCCCAGCCTGATCGTCGGGCGTTTCATGGTGGGGGTGTCATCAAGCCTCATCACCATCAGCGCCACCACGGGCCTGACACTGCTGGCTGCCAGCGCAAGCACCGGTCTGCAGCCGCAGCGCGTGGCCATGGTGGCCAGCTTTCTCAATGTGCTGGGCTTTGGTCTGGGGCCCTTGATCGGTGGCGTGGCGGGGCAGTGGCTGCCTCAGCCCTTGACGACGGCCTATCTGGTGCCGCTGGCGCTGGGCTGCATCGGTGTGGCAGGCGTTGTCACGCTCAAGCTGCCGGAGTCGGTGCAGCGGGATGCGGGCCAGCTGGGACAGGCCCCCGAACGTCTGCACTGGCGGGACTGTCTGCCGCGGCTGACATGGCCTGTGCGCGAGGATTCCCTGGCCTTTGCACTGACCTGTGGCTATCCGTTCGTGGCGTTCGGTGTATTCGGGCTGTATGCCTCCATGGCACCGCTGTTTCTGCAGCAGATGATTCCCTGGAGCGGCCCTATGGTCAGCGGTACGGCCATTGCGGTGATTTTGCTCGTCTCTGCAGGCATTCAGCTGGTGGCTGCCAGCCTGCCGCTGCACCGCTGCGGCTTTGCCGGCATGGCGCTGCTGGTGCTCAGCAACGGCATGCTGTTGCTGAATCTGCAACTGCAATCAACGCTGCTGTTCATCTTGGGCGTGGGCTTGACAGCACTGGGGCATGGCATGTGCATGCTGGCCGGCATGACCATGGTGGGCCGTCTTGCCAGGCCCGACAACCAGGCAGGCATGTTGTCTACCTATCAGACCATCGGTTTGCTTGGCTCCATGTTGCCCATGATGGCAGTGGGCTGGATTGCCGACCACTGGAGCATCAAGCTGGCCGTGAGCCTGTTTGCCTGCTTTGTCATGCTGTTGGCTACCCTGCTGGGCTTGGCATTTGCGCGTCATCCGCGCATGCAAGGGGTTGCGGATTAGCGCATGGCTTGCATAGAGTTTCTGTAAATCACAGAAGAGAACACTTATTAATTAAATGTCACAAATTCGGACAAATTTGTCCTACAGGGATGCGGGAAAAGTTCGTATCCGAGCCAAAATGGTGGCTCGTTACAGTTGACCGTCATGTTTTTGCAAGCATTAAGGGAGAAATCGATATGACCACTATGTTCAAGCGTTCCGCTCAAGTTCTGGCCATTACCGCCTTGGCCTTTGGCTTGGCTGCCTGCGGCAAGTCCGACGACAACAAGACCGCTGGCCAGAAGCTCGATTCCGCCATTTCCCAGACCGAGAAGGCTGCGGAAAATGCTGGCAGCAAGATTGAAGAAGGTACGGCCAAGGCCGGCGATGCAGCTGCCGATGCATTGGCCAAGGCCGGTGAAGCTACCGGTGCCGCCATGGAAAAGGCTGGCAACAAGATGGAGGAAGGCGCTGCCAAGGCGGGTGCTGCCCTCGATGACGCTGGCATCACCGCTGCCGTCAAGACCGATTTCATCAAGGCCCCGGAAATCAGCGCTCTGCAGATCAATGTGGATACCAAGGGCGGCGTAGTGACCCTGACCGGCACCGTGCCCAGCGAAGCCGTCAAGACCCAGGCCGGCGATATCGCCAAGGCTGCCAAGGGCGTGACCTCGGTCAACAACAATCTGACCGTGAAGGCTGGCTGATACTCCTGGGCCGCCACCTCGCATGAAGCCAGAGCGCGCAAGCCCTCTGGCTTTTTTGTGGCTGCATGGCACTAAGATCAGGGCATGACCCAAGCCGACCACAAGCTTTCCACCCATCTGATCCATCATCCCTACAAGCCTCCCACGGACTTCGAAGGCCCGCAGCTTGCCGTGCACAAGGCCTCGACCGTGTACTTCGAGAATGTGCAGGCCATGCGCGAGCGCCGCTGGCTGGACAAGAGCAGCTACACCTACGGTCTGCATGGCACGCCAACGACCTACGCCCTGGAAGAACGTCTGGCATCGCTGGAGGGCGGTCTGCAATGCCTGTTGGTACCCAGCGGTCTGGCCGCGATTGCCACGGTGTCGCTGGCGCTGCTCAGGACGGGCGACGAGGTGCTGGTGCCCGATAACGCATACGGTCCCAACAAGACGCTGACCGAGGGCGAGCTGGCCCATTTCGGCATTCGCCATCAGTACTACGACCCCATGTGCGTCGAAGACCTGGCGGCCAAGATTACTCCGGCCACCAAGCTGGTCTGGCTGGAGGCTCCTGGCTCGGTAACCATGGAGTTCCCCGATCTCGTCGAGCAGGTGCGCCTGTGCCGGGCCAGGGGCGTGACCATGGTGCTGGACAACACCTGGGGCGCGGGTCTGGCTTTCCGTCCCTTCGACCTGCTGGGCGATGGCAGCCTGGGCGTCGATGTCACGGTCCATGCCCTGACCAAATACCCCAGCGGCGGCGGTGATGTGCTGATGGGCAGCATCATCACGCGCAACCAGCCCCTGCATATGCGCATCAAGCTCGCGCACATGCGTCTGGGTCTGGGCGTGAGCGGCAACGACGCCGAAGCCGTGCTGCGCAGCCTGCCCAGCATCGGTCTGCGCTATCACGCGCAGGATCGCTCGGCACGCCAGTTGGCGCAGTGGCTGGCCACCCAGAGTGCCGTGGCGCAGGTGCTGCACCCCGCCATGCCTGATGCCCCGGGCCACGCTTGCTGGAAGCAGCTGTGCGGACAAGGGCAGGGCCAGGATGGCGTGGCCGCCGGTCTGTTCAGCGTGGTCATCGACGAGCGCTTCGACCAGGCAGCCGTCGATCGCTTATGTGACAGCCTGAGCCTGTTCAAGCTGGGCTACAGCTGGGGCGGGCCTGTGAGCTTGGTCGTGCCCTATGAGCTGCCCGAGATGCGCAGCCGTGCCACACCCCATATCAAGGCGGGCACCGTGGTGCGCTTTGCCATCGGCCTTGAGGATACTAGCGATCTGCAGGCCGACCTGGCCCAGGCCCTGCTCAGGGCCTTTGGTTGAAGCTATTTAAATAGGAGCTGGAAGCGCTTGCCGAGAAGCGATTTCAATGCTTTTATTGACTGAAGTCAATAAAAGACGGGCGCTATAAGCTCTTGTTTTCATAGTGAAATGCGGAGGCCGGCATGCGGGCTTTCCGCAATGCAGATTCGAGGTTGAGCGGGTAACTTGTTCCTGTCAGCTGCCGCCACCGAGGCGCGGTACGGGCGACAAGGAGGGTCTCGCATGCAAGCTTCCCCTGTTTCCGAGGTCAAGGCCGAGTCCGGCAATCTGCAGATTCTGCAACTGCGCTGGAGCGAGCCCTGGCAATGGCTGCTGCTGGGCCTGGGCGATGTGCGTCGCGCACCAATGATTGCGTTGTTCTACGGCCTGTGTTTCTGGGGCATGGCGCGTCTGATGGCCTGGGTGTTTCGCTCCAGCCCCGAATATCTGATGTCCATGGCCAGCGGCTGTCTGCTGGTAGGCCCCTTCCTGGCCATGGGCCTGTACTACGTCAGCAAGCAACTGGGGCAGGGCAAGCCCGTGCTGCTGTCGGAGTCGTTGACCTGCTGGGACAAGCATCTGGCCAGCATGGGCATGCTGGTCATGGTGCTGATGGTGCTGGAGATGCTCTGGGGGCGCGCCGCCATGGTGGTGTTCGCCATCTCGTTCGATACCGGCATGCCCAGTACGGCAACCCTGCTGCAGACCCTGCTGCGGCCCGAGAACTGGGAGTTCCTGCTGGGCTACACCGCGGTTGGCGGGATATTTGCTGCCTTGGTGTTTGCCAGCATGGTGGTTTCACTGCCCGCCATTCTCGATCTGGATACCGATGCCTTGACGGCTTGCATCACCAGCATGCGCGTGGTGGGTGCCAACACGGGTGTGATGCTGCTGTGGGGGCTGATCATCACCGTGTTGATCGCGGTCTCGCTGTTCTTCTACAGTGCAGGTCTGATCGTCATCGGGCCGCTGCTGGGTTGTACCAGCTGGCATGCCTATAAAGCCAGCGTCCGCGCCGAAAGCAAGGAGGACCCTGCTTGAGGCGCAATGAGGGGGATGTCATGGAGTTCTGGAACTGGTTGAAAAAAGTCTTTACGCCCCAGCCAGGCGCTTCGGGCCACAGCACCGATTCGCAGCTGACCTGGACTTCGGCGAGCAGCCGCGAGGACGGCCGCGACGTCTTCAACGACAGCTATTTTTGCGGCTCGGGCAGCAACGAGAGTGCCTGCAGCTCGGACGGCGGCGACTCTGGCGGTGATGGTGGAGGCAGCGGCGACTGAGGCCGCGCGGCCGTCACTTATTTCAGCAATGGCCTGAGCTTGGGCCAGACATTGGCCAGCATCTGTGGCTGAGCCTGGGCATTGGGGTGAATGCGGTCGCTCTGAAACCATCGCTCGGCGTCCGCCGCATCGCCGATGCCCGACAGCAGAAACGGCACCAGCGGCAGCTTTTGCGCGTCGGCAATGCTCCTGAACATCTCGGCAAATTGCTCGGTATATGTCGCTCCATAGTTGGGCGGTACCTGCATGCCCACCAGCAGCACCTGGGCCCCGGCCTCCCTGGCGGCCTTGATCATGACTTCCAGATTCTGCTGAGTGCTCTGCAGCGCCAGGCCGCGCAATGCGTCGTTGCCGCCCAGCTCCAGAATCAAGATGCCCGGCTCATGCTGCCTGAGCAGCGACGCCAGGCGCGCTCTGCCGCCGGCCGTGGTCTCGCCGCTGATGCTGGCATTGACCACCTTGCGCGGATTCTTTTCGTCATTCATGCGCTGCTGCAGCAACTGCACCCAGCCCTTGCCGCGCGTCAGGCCGTATTCGGCGCTCAGAGAATCGCCAAGCACCAGCACCAGCACCGGGCCGGGTTTCGCGCCGGGAGCGGCCTTGGCTGGCTCCTTGTTCCTGGCGGGCGATGAGGCCACTGCCGCACCGCAAGCCCCTGAAATGGCGAGCGACAGAGCAACAGCGATACAGTGACGGCGCTGCAGTGCAAAGTGCTGGTTGCGACTCTTGACGTTTTTGCTATTCAATTGATTCATGTCCACAACTCTTGCCATTCCTTTGATTGCCGTTGAGCAACTGTCCAAATCGGTGAGCGATTCCACAGGCGTGCTGGATATTTTGCGGGATATCAATCTGAGTTTCACGGCCGGCGAAACCGTTGCCATTGTGGGTGCCTCCGGCTCGGGTAAAAGCACTTTGCTGTCGATTCTGGCCGGCCTCGATACCCCCAGCCGCGGCACGGTCCGTTTGCTGGGCCAGGATCTGTTTGCGCTCAGCGAGGACGACAGGGCGGCGGTGCGGGCGCAGAAGATGGGCTTTGTCTTCCAGAGCTTTCAGTTGCTGGGCAATCTCACGGCGCTGGAAAACGTCATGCTGCCTCTGGAGCTGGCGGGTCAGCGCGATGCGAGAGCGCGAGCTTCGCAGATGCTGGAGCGCGTGGGCCTGGGGCAGCGCCTCAATCACTATCCCAGGCTGATGTCGGGCGGCGAGCAGCAGCGCGTGGCCCTGGCGCGTGCTTTTGTGGTGGAGCCGGCCGTGCTGCTGGCCGACGAGCCCACGGGCAGTCTGGACTTCGCCACGGGCCAGACCATCATGGAGCTGATGTTTGCACTCAACCGCGAGCGCGGCACGACTCTGATTCTGGTGACGCATGACCGCGAGATTGCGGCGCAATGTGATCGCAGCATCACCATAGAAGCCGGGCGCTCTGTCTGAAAAACCAAAAGGCCTGTGTGATCACAGGCCTTTTTGGGTGTTAGCACTTATCAAATAATCGCTTGCAGCTATCAAATCAGTAGATTCTGAGCTCAAGCCTCAGATGCGCGCGACTTCCAGTCCGGCCCTGCGCTCTGCGGCGCGGCAGGCGGCTGCGGTAAACAGCACGTCGGTCGAGGAATTGAGGGCTGTCTCGGTCGAATCCTGAATCACGCCGATCACATAGCCGACACCCACCACCTGCATTGCCACATCGTTGGGGATGTTGAACAGGCTGCAGGCCAGCGGAATCAGCAGCAGCGAGCCACCGGGTACGCCCGAGGCACCGCAGGCACAGACCGCAGAGACCACGCACAGCAGTATGGCCGTGGGAATGTCCACCGAGATATTGAGCGTATGGGCAGCGGCCAGTGTCAGCACGCTGATGGTGACGGCAGCGCCGGCCATATTGATGGTGGCGCCCAGCGGGATGGAGATGCTGTAGGTGTTCTCGTCGAGCCTGAGCTTCTGGGACAAGGCCAGATTGACGGGAATGTTGGCTCCCGAGCTGCGCGTGAAGAAGGCGGTCACTGCGCTTTCGCGCAGGCAGGTCAGCACCAGCGGGTAGGGGTTGCGGCGAGTCTGTGTCCAGACAATGACTGGGTTGATCACCAATGCCACAAACACCATGCAGCCGACCAGCACGGCCAGCAGGTGGGCGTAGTCCTTGAGTGCTTCCAGCCCGCCGGAGGAGAAGGTGGCGACCACCAGGCCGAAGATGCCGAAGGGGGCCAGGCGAATCACGCCTTGAATCACGCGGGTGATGGCATGGCCAAAGTCCTCCACCATGGTGCGGGTGGTGGGCGTGGCGTGGCGTAGTGCCAAGCCCAGCGCGATAGCCCAGGCCAGAATGCCGATGTAGTTGGCGTTCAGCAGTGCATTGACGGGGTTGTCGAACAGGCTTTGGACGACGGTGCTCAGCACCTGGCTGATCTCGCCGGGTACGCTCTGGACTTTGGGCGCTTCACGAAAGTGAATCACCGAGGGAAAGAGCGCGCTGGCTGCAACGGCCACGCAGGCCGCCGCCAGCGTGCCGATGACGTACAGCCAGAGCACTGGCTTGATTTGCGTTTCCTGGCCGGGGCGGTGGCTGCTGACGGCCGCCATGACCAGCAGCAGCACCAGAACCGGAGCGACAGCCTTGAGCGCGGCAATGAACAAGCTGCCCAACAGGGAAACCGACTGGGCGGCGGCCGGCCACAGCCAGGCCACCAGGCCGCCCAGAATCAGGGCAATCAGAATCTGCAGCACCAGGCTGCTGCGGTTGAACCAATCGAGCAAGGCGTTGAGCATGCTGGGTATTCGTTATGGAATTGGAGGGGGATGCAAACACGTAGGCCTCCTCATGCCGGACATGAAGAGGCGATATGCGTGAATGCAGGGGCAGCAGGCCCAAGCCTGTTGCCAGTCGTTCTGGGTGGCAGTGGAGCTTCATGTGAAGACTCGCACTCAGAAAAAGCCATGCTGGTGCTGCTTGATGAGCCGGTGCCTTGCCCGTTGGGGGCGCAGTGTAGCGGCAATGGAAAACCTCAGCTGTCAGCCCAGACATGGCCCTGCGAGTCTCAGGTCTGCCGTAAACGCCGGGATAATGTGGCCCCATGTCGTCCCCCAAAGTTCTTTTCGGCTTTCACGCCGTAGGCGTGCGTCTGAAGACCGCCCCCCAATCCATCATCGAAGTCTATTTCGAGGCTTCGCGCCGCGATGCGCGCATGCGCCAGTTTCTGGAACGTGCCAAGGAAGCCGGGGTGCGTCTGATCGAGGCCGATGCCCTGCGCCTTGCCAAGCTCGCCGGCTCTCACGGCCATCAGGGCGTGGCTGCACGCGTGGAAGAAGTCAAGGACACGCGCACGCTCGACGAGCTGCTCGACGACCTGGAGGAGGAGGGGGTGAAGGCCCCGCTGCTGCTGGTGCTCGACGGTGTGACCGATCCGCACAACCTGGGGGCCTGCCTGCGTGTAGCCGATGGTGCCGGCGTGCATGCCGTGATCGCTCCCAAGGACCACGCGGCCGGCATCAATGCCACCGTGGCCAAGGTGGCCAGCGGCGCGGCCGAGACCGTGCCTTACTTCATGGTCACCAATCTGGCACGCACGCTCAAGGAACTCAAGGAGCGCGGCATCTGGATCATCGGTACCAGCGGCGATGCCGACAAACATCTCTACCAGATGGATCTGACCGGCCCGACAGCGCTGGTGCTTGGGGCCGAGGGCGATGGCATGCGCCAGCTTACTCGCAAGACCTGCGATGCGCTGGTCAGCATCCCCATGCAGGGCGCGGTGGAAAGCCTGAATGTGTCGGTCGCCAGCGGGGTATGCCTGTATGAGGCGTTGCGCCAGCGTCTGGCAGCGGCCGTGGCGATCAAGGTCTGAGCCGGCTGGTCCGGCCGCTGAAAGCGAAAGCAAGGCGCGACTGCGAGAGCAGTGGCGCCTTTTTTTGCGGGCGGCCGAACCGTTCTCAGACGGCGGGCAGATCGGCTGGCGTCGTGCAGTCCGGATGCAGCATGCGCTGTACGGTGCGTGCCAGCTCGCCAATCTCCATCGGCTTGCTCAGCACCACGTAGCGGCATTCCTGGGCATGTGGCACTTCGGCCTCTTCGCTGCTGGTCATGAGGATGAGCGGAATGAGAACATGCTCCCGGGCCAGCTTTTCCTGCATTTTTGCGATGCTCAAGGCACCGGAAAACTCATCGGCGGCAATGATGAGATCCACCTTCATGCCGCTGTTGATATAGCGCAGCGCGACTTCGGGTAAATATGCGGTCACGACCTGATAGCCAAGTCCGTAGAGCACCTGGGCCATGGCATTGCGCGTGGCCAGATCGGGCTCGATGAGCAAAATCGTTTCCTGCCGGCCCGCTGGGGCCGAGGCTTGCGGGCTCTGCGGCACGACCGGTTGCGCGCGCGGAAAGTACAGGCTCACGATGGTTCCCAGGCCTGGAGTGCTTTCCACTTCGATCAGGCCCTGGACATGGTCCATGAAGTTCTTGACCATGGGCAGGCCCAGGCCCGCGCCCTTGCCTTCGGGCTTGGTGGTAAAGAACATGTCGAAGATGCGGGCCTTGATCTCTTCACTCATGCCCATGCCGTTGTCGGCCACGCTGATCATTACGTAGTCGCCCGCATGGCTGGCGCGCTTGAGCAGCACGTTCTCCGCTGTGAGCGTGATCTGGCCCTGCTCTTCGGTAGCATCACGCGCGTTGATGCAGAGATTGATCAGCGAGTTCTCGAAATACAGCTTGTCCACGCTGATGGGCCAGATGCTGCTCGCCATGTGCAGCTGCAGTTCAGCGTTCTGGCCGACGGCCTTGCTCAGCAGCGGCTCCAGATCCTGCACCAGTGCGCGGGGGTCGGCGGCAGCCAGCTGCATGGATTTGCGACTGCTGAACCCCGTCAGATGCGATGCCAGGCTGCCTGCTTTCTGGATGGTGTTGAGTATCACATCCACATGTTCGAGCTGCTCGGGCTCGCCCAGCTGCTTTTCCAGCATGCCGGCATGCAGGCCGGTGATGAAAAGCAGGTTCTTCATGTCATGCGCGACACCGGCAGACAACTGGTTCACCATGCCCATTTTCTGGGCTTGGGCGAGGTAGGTTTCGGCCTGATCCAGCGCCTGCTGCTTGAGTCTCAGCTGGTGGCTCAGCGTGGTGATCTGGTCGCGCAGCTGATTCTCGGATTGCCGGACGCTGTCTATGCCCAGGTTGGCGCCGACCCAGTAGAGAATCCTGCCCTGCGCATTCTTGACGGGAGACAGCGATGAAAAAAACCAGTGGAACTGTCCGTCATGGCGCTTGATGCGCAGCCGGTATCCCGTCGGCTTTTCGGTGATCAGGGCGCGCGACAACCCGGTGTTGACGGTCGCCAGATCGTCGGGATGCACGATATCAATCCATATGCCTTCACGAAGACTCAGGAGGCGTACTTCCCGGTAGGCGTATTCATGCAGGGCCCGATTGAGCCAGGTCACCTCTCCATGGGGTGTTGCAATCCAGACCTGGTAGGGCAGGTGGTCCAGAAAGTCCTCAAAGCGGTTGACATGCCCCAGCCCGAGTTCGTCATCGGGTTCACGAAACGAGGTTTCGGTCGGCAATACATAGCATTGCACCGCTTTTGCCGCGCCATTGCCTTGAATCGGCGAAAAATGCCAGAGCCCGGGGTGATCGGGCAAGTTTGCAGTCGCTTCCAGGCCTGTCTCCATGCACTGCCTGATAGCCAGCCTGGCTGTTTCCAGAATCTCGCGCTCGGGAATGCCGGGTGCCTGACGACTGGGCTGCAGAAGGCGCTGCAATGCAGGATTGGCAAAGCGCAGTTCCAATGTCTGGACATCAACAAGACCCCATGCCAATGCTGCAGGCGTCATGGCTTGCTGAAGTGCGAACAATTGGCCCGATTCGTTCATATGCTGGTGTGGTGCAATATCAGGCAAAGAAGAAGCTCCGCAGAGAAATTCAAGTATTCCACGTTGCAACTCGATTTTTGAGGTTATAGCCTTGGTTCAAGCACTTATTGACAATTCTTCGACGTCCTTGGGTGCGATTGCCTGCGTACGTCGCTGGCTGGGCGAGGCTCAGCGACTGGCCGTGCTGACCGGGGCCGGTGTCAGCGCCGAGTCGGGAGTGCCCACTTTCAGGGAGGATGCAGACGGGTATTGGTCCCAGTTCAAGCCCGAGGAAATGGCCAGCGAGGCGGGGTACCGCCGCGATCCGGCTCATGTCTGGCGCTGGTACGAGCACCGACGTGCGCTGGTTGCCAAGGTGACTCCCAATGAGGGGCACCTGGCGCTGGCGCGTTGGGCGCGACAGCATCCCGGTCGAATGACACTCATCACGCAGAATGTGGATGGTCTGCACCAGCAGGCGGGCAGTGAAGATGTGCTGAGCCTGCATGGGGAGCTGAGCAGGAATCGCTGGCTGAATCGCCGTTGTGCGTTATGTGACCTGGAGCAGGCTGTCCCGGGCGAGCCGCCTCATTGCGCCGCCTGCGGCAATTTGCTGCGGCCTGCCGTCGTGTGGTTTGGCGAGTCTCTGCCCAGCCAGACCTGGGCCAGGGCGGAGCAGGCGGCAGAGCAATGTCAGCTGATGCTGGTGATCGGCACGTCGGGCGCAGTCTACCCGGCAGCAGGTCTGGCCAAGATCGCACGGCGCAACCGGGCGCGCGTGGTCATCATCAACCCGCATGCCAGCGAGCTGGACTCGGTGGCCGACCAGATGATCGCCATGCCATCGGCACAGGTGCTGCCCTTGCTGCTGGCTAGTCCCGAGTAGGCTGGCATTGGATTGCTAGCGGCTGTCTCAGTGAGGAGACTGCTTTGGCGGTTGACGCCGATCTTCCGACCCCGGGGGCGGTACTGCGTTTACACCCAGCCCAGCGCACCCAGCGCCGCGCCGGCAGCCAGCAGCCACAGCAGATGAATGCGTGTGCGCCATACCAGCAATGTGCATGCAAGGCTCAGCAGCCATAGCTTCCAGTCCCTGCCAGGGTTGCCGCTGGCGCTGCCCAGCAGCCAGCCTGTGGCGAGCAGCAGACCGATCACCAGCGGAGCCATGCCTTGCTTGAAGGCGCGCACGCCGCGTTTGTCCCGGTTGCGCTGACCCCAGCGCGAGGCCTGCCAGGTCAGCAGCGAGCTGGGCAGCAAAATGCCCACCATGCATACGGCAACTCCGAGTGCTCCCAGGCCCCAGGCCGCCGGGCCGGCGCCGCCTCCCGCATTCAGACCCACGTTCCAGCCCAGCAGGGCGATGAACAACACATTGGGGCCAGGGGCGGCCTGGGCAATGGCGATGGAGCTGGTGAACTGGGTTTCCGACAGCCAGCGATTGCCGTCGACCAGATAGCGGTGCATATCGGGCGCAGCGGTGATGGCTCCACCCACGGCCATCAGCGACAGCGTCAGGAAATAGGCAAAAAGATGCAGCCAGTCCACGGTCTGCAGCTCGATCACCAGCGTGCTCATGCCAGCCTCCGGTAGGTCAGCACGCAGCCTGTTGCGCCCACCAGCAGCAAGGCCCAGAACAGCGGCAGGCGCAGCACGGCCACCAGCACAAAGGCGGCGATGGCCAGCCCTGCGCAATACCACTTGCCCAGCGGGTGCTTGCGCAGCGTGCCAGCCAGCTTCAGACCCATGCCCGCGACCAGCCCTGCCGCCACGGCGCCCATGCCGCGCAGGGCTCCGGCCACGGCCGGGTTGGCCGCGAACTGGGTATAGATCAGGGTGAGGCTGATGACCACCAGCATGGGGAAAGCCAACATTCCGCACAACCCCACGATGGCGCCGCGCCAGCCGAAGTAGCGTTCGCCCAGCATGATGGAAAGATTCACCACATTGGGGCCGGGCATGATCTGCGCCACGGCCCAGTCCTCCATGAACTCCTCATTGCTCAGCCATTGGCGCTTTTCGACCAGTTCGCGCTGCACCACGGCCAGCACACCGCCAAAGCCCTGCAATGCCAGAAAGGTCAGTGACCAGAACAGTTCACGCAGGTGGCGCGGGCGTGGCCGCTCGGCTTGCGGCAAGGAATGTGGGGCGGGTGCGCTCATTGAAACGGCCTCAAGGCCTCTGGAGAAAGTGATGGCGATCAGCCGTGGATGCTAATGCGGACGCCCCTGCCCGGATAGCTGTCAGCCATCTCCAGTCGAGAAGGGCGTATCGATCACTTCGATGGCTCCCGTCGCCGGATCGCGACGCCGACTGTGATCAGAGGTCGCCCAGTATCTGCTCCAGATCAGCGTCGTCGGCATCGGCCTCCAGGCGCAGGCTGCCCTGTATGTGGTCCAGGTGGCTGAGCATCAGCTGCTCTGCCTGCTCGCCATTGCCCGCGACGATGGCATCAACCACGGCCTCGTGCTCGTCCACCAGACAGCAGGTGTTGACAGCCGATTCATACAGCGAGATCGTCAGGCAGGTCAACGTGGACAGTTCACGCATGCTGCGCAGCAGCGCGGAGTTGCCGGCCAGTTCGGCAAGCAGAACATGAAACTCGCCGGACAGGCGAACCGTGGCTCGCTTGTCGGAATTGGCACGTGCTTCGCGCTCCTGCTTCAAATGGGTCTGCAGGCGTCGGATCTTGCTGTTGTCCATGTTCAGTACGAGGCGCCGCACAATGCCTGGCTCTATCAGCCTGCGTGCTTCGAAGACGTCCAGCGCCTGCTCGATGCTGGGCTTGGCGACAAAGGCTCCGCGCTGCGGAAACAGCTCCACCATCTGGTCGCGGGCCATGCGGGCAAGGACCTCGCGCACGCGAGCCCGGCTGGTGTTGAAGATATTGGCCAGCCTGTCTTCGCCGAGCTTGGTTCCCGGCAGCAGGCGGTGCTCATGGATGGCTGTGGCAATGCGGGCTGCCATTTCATCCACGGTAATTTCAGATCGAGATGTGTTGCTTCGATTGTTCACTTTTGTAGTGTTTTTTGTCGACATGCTGGTGAATTCTAGTGTCACACAGCATGTCGGCTTCGAACGTCCCGATTGAGGTTATCCCGCAGAGTGTTCAGGGCAGCTGCTTCAATAGCTGGGTGAGCCCCGGGGGGAGGTTCTTGAAGTCCTTGCGTGGTGGTTTGGCAAAGCTGCCGGCGCGTGCTGCAGCGGGAGCCAGCGAGACCAGGCTCTGCGCATGGTTGACGGCGCTGGAGACGCCATCGACGGCTGGCACCGGCAAACTCTGCTTGATGGAGCGTGCCAGGCCCGCCAGCGGGGCGCCGGCAATGATCAGTACATCGGCGCCATCTTCGCTGACCGCTGCTTCGCACAAGGCCTGCAGGCGTGCTGCATGGTCATCCTGCACACTTCCGATATCTCGCAGAGGCTCGTCCAGGCAGCGAATGCTGGCCAGTCGGTCTATGAGTCCGTTGCGCTCGACCATATCTCGGTACCAGGCGGTAATGCGCCTGGAGATGGCGATGATGGAAAAGCGTTTGCCCAGCATGCAGGCGCTCATGAGCGCGGACTCGGTCATGCCCAGCACGGGGATGTCCAGGGCCTCGCGCAGGCCTTCGAGGCCCGGATCGCCAAAGGCCGCCACGATGACGGCGTCATGCTGTGCGGCATGGGTTGCGGCCAGCTCGGCCACGGCGTAGGCGGCAATCATGGCCTCGAAGCGTGTCTCGATATAGGCCACCCCCATGGGGGCTGTCAGCATGGTGATTTCCGTGCCTGGCGCGGCGGCCAGCCTGGCCTCTTTCTCGATGAGCGCGGTGACGCTCTCGGAGATATTGGGGTTGATGATGAGCAGTTTCATGGTGTGTTCGTGCTGAAGTTTCAGAAGCGGGCCTGGTGGCGCTTGGGCAGCAGTGTGGGCGCGCCGCGCTGCAGGAAGCGGCCGCTGCCGGCGCGGGCGTGGAATTGCTCGCCGTCCCAGACTACCTGTCCCGCAGACAGGGTGAGGCAGGGCCAGGCCTTGAGCTGCTGGCCTTCATAAGGCGTGTAGTCCACGTTGTGGTGCAGATCGCGGTTGCTGATGGCGCGTTCGCCTTCCTGCCAGACCACGAGGTCGGCATCGGCGCCGATGGCAATGCTGCCCTTGCGCGGGTGCAGGCCGTAGACCTTGGCCGGGTTGGTGGAGGTCAGCTCCACGAAGCGGTTGAGTGTCATGCGGCCCGTCAGCACACCATGCGTGTAGAGCAGCGACAGGCGGGTCTCGATGCCAGGAATACCGTTGGGAATGTGACCAAAGGACACCTCCTCGCCATTGGGCTTCTTGCCTTCGGGTGAATCGTAGTTGAACGGCGCATGGTCCGAGGAGAACACGGTGAACAGGCCGTCGTTCAGCCCGTTCCAGATCACTTCCTGGTTGGCCTGATCGCGCGGCGGTGGGCTGCACACGCACTTGGCGCCCTGGTAACTGTCGTCTATGCCCAGATCCTCGGCGCTGAGGAACAGGTATTGCGGGCAGGTTTCGGCCATGATGTTCATGCCGTGGGAGCGGGCCCAGCGGATCTGCTCCACGGCTTCGCGGCCCGACACGTGGACGATGAGAATGGGCACGTCGGCCAACTCGGACAGGGCAATGGCGCGGTGGGTGGCTTCGCGCTCCACCAACATGGGGCGCGAGACTGCGTGATAGCAAGGGGCCTTGCGGCCGCTGGCTTCCAGGCGCTTGGTCAGCCACTGGATGCAGTCGGCATTCTCGGCATGGATCATGGCCGTGGCATCGTATTTGCGAGCCACGTCCAGCACGTCGAGGATCTGGCCGTCATCGAGCTTCAGATCGTCATAGGTCATGTAGATCTTGAAGGATGTATAGCCTTCGCGGATCAGCGCGGGCAGTTCGTTTTCCAGTACTTCGGGCGTGGGGTCGCTGACGATCATGTGGAAACCGTAGTCCACGTGGGCCTTGCCGTCGGCGCGGCGGTGGTAGTCCTCCACGGCCGCGCGTAGCGACTGGCCCTTGGCCTGGGCCGCGAACGGAATCACGGTGGTGGTGCCGCCGCAGGCCGCGGCGCGCGTGCCGCTGTCGAAGTTGTCGGCCATGCGCACCGGCGGTTCCATGGGTTGGTCCAGGTGGCAGTGGGCGTCGATGCCGCCGGGCGTGACCACGCGGCCGGCAGCGTCATATTCGCGGGTGCCGGCGGGCAGGTTGGTGCCCAGTTGGACAATCTTGCCGTCGCGGATGGCTATATCGGATTCAAAGATGTCGCTGGCGGTGGCAACGCGCGCATTGCGCACTACGAGATCAAATTCGCTGGATTTCATGCTGAATATCAGAGTTTCGGGGTGTCGGTAGGGTCTGCCGGTGCTCCGGACTTGCCCTGGTGTTGTGATGCGAGTTCGAGTTCGCGCGCCAACGCCTTGTGGCGGGCGGGCGTGGGTTTGGCATGGGCCTGGTTGCTCAGCGCGGGCAGCACGTAGTCATTGATCATGCGGCGGATGGCCAGCACGTTCCGGGATTCGCGCAGGCCGCCTTCGATGGGCAGCATGCTGGTCATGACCACCACGGCATTGCGCTCGGGCAATACCACAATGAACTGGCCCTTGAAGCCCATGGCGTGGGTTTCGGGCTCGGTGGCGACGATGTCGTTGATCCACCAGTAATAGCCATACCATGGCGCCGAGGCGGGCGCGGTCATGGTGCGGACCCAGGCCTGGGAGACGATCTGCTTGCCGTCCCAGCGGCCGCCGGTCAGCACCAGCTGGCCTAGCTTGGCCATGTCCACGGCGCGCAGGCGCAGCCCCCAGCCGGAGGAGACCAGGCCTTTGTCGTCAGCCCGCTCCCAGGCGTAATGGCTCATGCCCATGGGCTTGAAGAGTCTCTCCTTCGCAAAGTCCTGCAGTGGCATACCGGCGTCGGCTCCCAGCGTGGCGCTGGCCAGGATGGGGTTGACGTCGGTGTAGTCGAAGCTCGTGCCGGGTGTTACCTTGGGCGTAGTTT
Organism: Comamonas sp. F1-6; assembly: GCF_039581415.1. Lineage (NCBI taxonomy): Bacteria > Pseudomonadati > Pseudomonadota > Betaproteobacteria > Burkholderiales > Comamonadaceae > Comamonas > Comamonas sp. F1-6. The sequence continues at coordinate 49,234 of NZ_JBCPWN010000013.1, read as the reverse complement.
CGGCCGCCAGCTTGAGACGATCGGGGGCGCCGTAGTAGATGGGGTCGTCGGTGGGCTTGAAGTTATAGACCAGGCCCGTGGACATGGACAGCACATGCCGCAGTTCGATGGATTGCTTGTCGGAGAAGGCGTCCTGGAGGTCGGGGCGGGCCTTGGCCAAGATGGGCGCCACTTTCTCGTCGAGCTTGCTGCGGCCCTCGTCCACCAGAACGCCGGCGGCCAGGGCCGTCACGTTCTTGGTGATGGAGTACAGCTCGTAGTTGTGGTTGCGCGTCAGGCCCTGGCTGTAGCGCTCATAGATCAGCTTGCCGTCCTTGACGACGAGAAAGCTGCGCACGTCGAGGTTTTCCTTGCGGATCATCTCGGACAACTGCACCAGAGGGCGCGAATCCACGCCTACGGACTCGGGGGCGGCAGCAGGGAAATCGGGACTCGCCTGGACGGCGACAGAGTTGCGGCTGGCTGGCGTGGCGGCATATGCGCTCAGGGTTGAGGCGATGGCCGTGGCGCAGGTCAGGGCCAAGGCTCGGCGTGTGGGCAAGGGCATGGGGTTCTCCATCAAAGTGTCCAGGCGAGGCGGGGGCGGTACTTAGACCGGGATCTTCTTGCTGTAGTCGATCACGATCGACGAGCAGACGAAGAGGCCTGCGCCCGCGGCAGCGAAGAGCATCATGGCCATGTCGTAGGAGCCGGTGGCCTGCACGATCACGCCCACCAGAATGGGTACGCCGATGCCGGTGAAGTTGCCGCCCAGGTTCATGACGCCACCCAGGAAGCCGACGCGCTTGCGGGTGCCCAGAATGGAAGGAACGCACCAGAACAGACCGCACCAGCGCAGGAAGAACAGCGTTACCGACAGCAGGATCACGATGGTCACGGGGTCCTTGAAGCGGGCCACGTTGTAGATGGCGATGGTGGCGATGATCGAGGCGATACCGAACAGCGTGCGCAGCACCTTGGCTTGCGAAGCGCCCGCAGCCTTCCACTTGTCGGCAATCCAGCCGCCGACCATCTCACCGACGAAGCCGGAGAAGAACATGATGAACACGGCGCCGCCCATCTGCTTGATGTCCATGCCATGCACCTTGGACAGGTAGGTGGGCATCCAGGTCAGCAGGCCGTAGAACAACGCGTTGAAGCACATCCAGCCGAAGAACATGCCCCATACCGAGCGGTACTTGAAGAAGTCCATCACCTTGCCGCTGGCATGGGCGGGCTCGGCGGCGAGGTCGGCGGCATGTGCTTCCTCGATGAAGGCAGCTTCGGCTTCATTGACGCCTGCGTGCTCACGGGGATGGTTGCGGATATACCACCAGGCAAAGACACCCGCGATCATGGTGCCAACGCCCGCGACGACGAAGGACACGCGCCAGGAGTCGAAGTGGGTCAGCAGGCCGGCGATGATCAGCGCACCCAAGGCGGCACCAAGAGGTGCGCCACCGTCCAGCAGTGTGGCGCCGCGGCCGCGTTCGTTCTGGGTCATCCAGATGCCGTTGAGCTTGCCGCCTGCGGGGTAGATGGGGGCCTCGGAGGCGCCCAGACCCAGACGGGTGATCAGCAGCGACACCCAGCCGGTGCAAGCTGCGGCGATGGCCTGGAAGAAGCCCCAACCCAGGGTGGAGCAGACGATGACCACGCGTGGGCCGAAACGGTCGGCCAGCATGCCGCCGGGAATCTGCATGAAGGCATAGGTCCAGAAGAAGGAGCTCATCAGCAGGCCCTGAACGGCAGGGCTGAGATCGAACTCCTTGGCGATCATGGGCATGGCCACGGACAGCGATGCGCGGTCAATGTAATTGACCGCGATCAGGAAAAGCATCATCAGGAAGATCTTCCAGCGCACCTTGGTCGGCGCTGCCGCCGCCTGTGGCGCGGCAAGTGTGGTTGGGTTTTGCATCTCGGGTCTCGCTCCATCGGTTGGTTGGTTGTTCGATGTGAGGTCGAAATCTAAATGTCGATAATATTGTCAACAATATCGTAAACACTTATTTGGGAATTTTTCTCTGAAATATGCTGTGAGGCGAAAGGCGGTGACGAAGTGAAGACTTTCTTGATAGATAACTTTGAGTGATTGAACTTTGATTTATTGTCAACAATATTGTTGACGTTTATTCGAGTGAGGTGAACAATGCCGGCCAACCGGTTTGCCGGTTGGCCATACAACGGAGACAAACAAGATGACTGCAACTACGACATGCCTGGGCGTGCTCACGCCTTCTTCCAACACCGCGCTGGAGCCTCTGACCAGCGCGCTGGCTGCCAGTGCCGGCAACTGCTCGGCCCATTTTTCGCGCTTCACGGTGACTGAGATTTCGCTGGCCGAGGGGGCACTGAACCAGTTTGATGACAGCAAGATCCTGGCCGCCGCCGAGCTGCTGGCCGATGCCAAGGTGGATGTGATCGGCTGGAGCGGCACGGCCGCAGGATGGCGCGGCTTTGAGACCGACATGCGGCTGTGCGAGCGTATTACCGAGCGCACTGGCATCAAGGCCACGACGGCCATCCTGGCACTCAATCAGCTGATGGAAAAGCTCTCCGTGAAGAAGCTGGCCATCGTCAGCCCGTACACGGCGGACGTGCAGCAATGCATCATCAACAACTACCGCGCCGCAGGCGTCGAGACCACGGCAGAGCGCCATCTGGACATCTCGGTCAACCACAGCTTTGCGCTGGTGGAGCCTGAGCAACTGCTGCAACTCATCGGCAACGTGATCGAAGAAGGCAAACCTGACGCCGTCGTGACTTACTGCACCAATTTGCGCGCTGCGCACCTGGCCGAAGAGGTGGAGCGCCGTTGGGGAGTGCCGCTGCTCGATACTGTGAGTACCACGGTCTGGGGCATGCTGCGCGCGGCCGGGCGTGATCCTTCCGCCGTCAAGGGCTGGGGCCGCCTGTTCGATATTGCATGATGAAGGCCTTAGAGGGCGACACTGACCGATTCATAAGGAGACAACCATCGTGAAACTGCTTCGCTATGGCAGCGCGGGTGCGGAGCGCCCGGGCGTGCTGGACGCCGACGGCGTGCTGCGTGATGCATCGGCCCTGGTGCCCGATTGGGGCCCGGGCCAGCTAGGTCCCGATGCGCTGGAGCGCATACGGCATACGGACTGGAGCCGTTTGCCCAAGGTTGACGGAAGGCCACGCCTGGGCTGCCCCGTGGCACAGGTGGGCAAGCTGGTCTGTGCGGGCCTCAACTATGCTGACCACGCGGCTGAGGCCGGACTGCCAGCGCCGGGCGAACCCGTGCTGTTCATGAAGGCCGTGACGGCGATCTGCGGTCCTGGCGATGCGGTGCAGATTCCGCAGGGCGCGGACAAGGTCGACTGGGAGGTGGAGCTGGGCGTTGTCATCGGCAGCCGCGCGCGGCGCGTGACCGAGGCGCAGGCTCTGTCCCATGTGGCCGGCTATCTGTTGGCCAACGATGTGTCCGAGCGCGGCTGGCAATTGGAGCGTGGCGGCACCTGGACCAAGGGCAAGAGCCATGACACGTTTGCGCCGCTGGGCCCCTGGCTGGTGACGGCCGACGAAATTACCGATCCGCATCGCGTGGGCCTGTGGCTGGAAGTGAACGGCCAGCGCATGCAAAGCAGCAATACCAGCAATTTCATCTTTGGCGTGCCCGAGATCATCAGCTATATCAGCCAGTTCATGACGCTGGAGGCCGGCGATGTGATTCTCACCGGAACGCCTGCGGGCGTGGGTCTGGGACAAAAGCCGGAGCCCGTCTTTCTCAAGCCCGGCGATGTGGTGCGGCTGGGTGCCGATGGGCTGGGCGAGCAGCGCCAGGTCTGCGTGGCGGTGAACTGACGCAGCTTTTTCCCGGAGAGCTGGTTTTCAGAGCTTTCCGGGAGACGCCGGGCCGCAAGGCGTGCGATTTTCTTCGGCCGGCTGGAGCTGCCGGGCCTGCTTGATATCGATTCGCCTGGCCGTGATCCTGGCCACGCATTCGAGTTTTTGCAGGTCCTTGGCCGTCAGGCTTTCATCGGCCGCCTGGCTGAAGCAGCACAGCGTGCCGTAGACCTTGCCGCTGGCCAGCACGATGGGCGTGCTCAGATGGGCGCCCACGCGAAAAGGAGTTGCAGGCAGCTTGGCAAAGGCAGGGTGGCTGGTCGCATCCTGGACCAGGCCGGGCAGAATGCCGTCGAGCACGCACTGGCAAAACGACTCCTCCAGGGGACCGCCGCCGCCAGTGGCAATCAATTCCTTGCCGGGGGCGGTATCGACATGCTGGAACATGCGCTGGCCGTTGCGGATCTCGGAGACAAAAATCACCTCCATATTGAGGTGCTGGCGCAGCTCCTGCAGGACCAGGCGCACGTTTTCATCGACCAGTTCGTCACTTCGATCTGCCGTGGCCAGCAACAATTCGCTGACCTGTACCTCCAGTGCCTCCGGTGCGTAATCCCAGTTGTGAATCGCCATCTCTCAAATCTCTGAATGTCGCGCAAAAAAACCTCGGGCCATTGTGGCCGAGCAAACAGGGTTCTCAAGTTAACAATGCGTAAGACCTCATAGCGAATCCTGGTCGGTCACCGGACTGGCGATGCGGTCGGTTGCAGCCGTCTGGCCGGTCTGAGGCTGAATCAGTGCCAGCACCTGGGCGTGCAGCTCGGCCGGCACGGCAATCAGCTCCATATTCAGCACACGGGCCATTTCCTGCAGAGTGGAAAAGCGCGGGTCTACGTCGCCGGTTTCAGTGCGTTGTACGGCCATGCGTGACAGGCCGGCACGTTCGGCCAGATCGGCCTGGGTGATGCGGGCGGCCTTGCGGGCCTGGGCCAGAGTCGTGATGAGTTCGGAAATCATGCGTATCAATATACTCTTTGTAGCGCGGTACAAAAGCATGGCGCCTGCTGGAGGGTGTTTCCCCGGGCAGGCGGGCCACCGCAGGCTGCCATGCCGCTGCCATACTGCGAGGGCATGGTGGTGATGGTTCATCGAACAACAGGAGTGTGCAATTGGACTGGATAGCAATGCAGCTGAGCCACGAGAGCGTCAAGCTCTGGCTGTCCGTGGGCTGGTCGCTGTATGTCGTCGTGGTAGGCATCTGGATTTTGCTGCAGCGCAGCCAGCCGATTGCCACGCTGAGCTGGCTGTTGTCCATGGCTGCGTTACCTGTGGTGGGTCTGCTGGTCTATTACTACTTCGGTCCGCAACGCATGAAGCGCCAGCGTATCAAGCGGCTGCGCTCGCGCAAGCGTTCGCGTGTGCGCAACAGCATGCAAAAACTCAGGGAACGCATTCCGGCCCAGCAGGAGCGCCTGCGTCAGGTGGCACGGCTGGTTGGCATGACCAGCGATTTTCCGGTAAGCACGGCCACTTCCATGCAGTTGCTGGTGGGTGGCGCGGCGACCTTTGATGCGATTGCCGATGCCGTGAGCGCAGCACGCCACCATGTGCATCTGGAGTACTACATCTACGAGCCCGATCAGACCGGCACGGCTTTGCGTGATTTGCTGATCGAGAAAGCACGTGCAGGCGTGCAGGTGCGTTTGCTGGTGGACGCCCTGGGTTCCAAGAAGCTGGGGCGAAAGTTTCTGGAGCCGCTGCAGCAGGCCGGGGCCGAGGTACTGCGCTTTCACGATGCCAAGATAGGGCGGCGGCTGCGACCCGTGGTCAACTTCCGTACCCACCGCAAGATTCTGGTCTGCGATGGAAAAGTGGGCTTTACGGGTGGCGTGAACGTCACCGATGAAGAGAACGAGCGCATTTGTGACGATGCTTATCATGACGTGCATATCCGGGTCGAAGGCTCCGTCGTCAACTGGCTGCAGACAGTGTTTCTCGAGGACTGGGCCTACACCCGCAGCGACGATCCGCACCGGCTGCCCAACGATCTTGACGATCTGCTGCCCGATTGCGAAGACGGCCCCATCCCCATGCAGGTCGTGACCTCGGGGCCTGACGACCAACTGGACGCCATCTACCGCTCCTATCTTGCGGCCATCAACGCGGCACAGCAACGCATCTTGCTGACCACGCCTTACTTTGTGCCGACCGAAGGCGCGCTGACGGCTCTCACCAATGCTGCACTGCGCGGTGTGGAGGTTCGCATTCTGGTGCCGAAGAAGTCTGATTCGCTATTGGTGACGGCCGCTGCGCGCTCCTATTTTGACGAGCTGATTCGCTGTGGAGTGCATATCTATGAATATGCGGCCAGCATGCTGCACTCCAAGACCTTGGTGGTCGATGACAATATGGCCATGATCGGCACGGCCAATTTTGACTATCGCAGCTTTTTCCTCAACTACGAGGTCTGTGTGATCGGCTACGGGCCAGAGCTGAATCAGGCCATCGCTGCGCAGTTCGAGGCCGACCTGGGCCAGGCTCGAATGGTGCAATATCGCAGCGAAAAAGGTCTGCGGCGACGGCTGGTCGGTTCCGTGGCCCGATTGACGTCGCCGCTGCTGTAATGAGTGAAACCGTGAACCATTGTGTGGATGCTCTGGCGCTGTGGCGCCTGCAAGACTGGCTGCATGCGCATCCGCGTGTGGTGGTCATTGGTGGCGCCGGCTGCAGCACTGAAGTCGGCATCCCTGACTATCGTGACCGCAACGGACAGTGGAAGCGCCCCCAGCCCGTGACCTATCAGGCCTTCATGGGCGATGTGCTGGTGCGTCAGCGCTACTGGGCGCGTTCCATGCTGGGCTGGCGCGTGATGGGGCAGGCGCGGCCCGGCTCCGCCCATCAGGCACTGGCGCGACTGGAGCAGCAAGGCCGGCTGGAGTTGCTGATCACCCAGAATGTCGATGGCCTGCATGATGCGGCCGGCAGCCTGAACATCGTGGACCTGCACGGGCGCATCGACACCGTGCGCTGCATGGACTGCGACAAGCGCTCTGCCCGCGCCGATCTGCAGCAGCGGCTGCTGGCGCTGAACCCGGCCTGGGTTGAACTGTATGCAGCACCGGCGCCCGATGGCGACGCCGATCTGGAAAACCAGGACTTCAGCCGCTTTGTCGTGCCGGCCTGCCCACATTGCGGGACAGGCCTGATCAAGCCCGATGTGGTGTTCTTTGGCGAGACCGTGCCGAGTGAACGCGTGCAGACCTGCATGGCGGCAGTGGCCAGGGCCGACGCCGTGCTGATCGCAGGCTCTTCATTGATGGTCTATTCGGGTTACCGTTTTGCGCTGGCTGCACATGAGCAGGGCAAGTCCATCGTGGCCATCAATCAAGGCGTGACAAGGGCCGATGCATTGCTGGCTTTCAAGGTGGAGGCCGATGTGGGTCAGGTTCTGATGGGCCTGATCGAGGCAAGCTAGCTCACTCCCCGCGCGCAATCGATGAGGGTGACTTGAGCAAATAAAGTTCGTCGGACTGTCAGCGGTAAGCACTTGATTTCTCTGATCTCACCTTCCGTCGCAAAGTCGGTCGGAATCGTATGAGATCAGCACGATTGAATTTTCAAAGTCAGTCGAGGTCAATAGTGAATGGGCGTAACGGCAGCATTGAACATCCGTACCAAATGCTCGCTATCAATGCGCCGACGCCTTCGACCAAGGATTGACCGAGAAGATGATCACCCCTGGCTATTGAGGTCGCTGCCTTAGCAGGCTCCTTTCGGCCAGAAGCTGTCGTCCGGTCGGCAGCCGCGAACGGCACGTCTAGGCAGTCTGCAGTAGCTCAACTCAAAGATGACAATGACTACTAATGCACAAAGCAGTCATTGAAGCTCGACTTTCACGGATGTCCGCTCCAAACCTCAAAGAAGTCACTGGACTGTCGCGAATTTCGGATGACCGCTTTTACCTGAGGCGAACTGGAGCTAATGACCCATTGCAGGCCTTCAAACCTTGCTATGCAAAGACTGCTTTTCAGTGAGCGCAGCCATCCGGCTTGGCATGCAGAATGGCTGACCAATCGAACAGCAGACATTGAACGAAGTATCGTTTGGGCAACCGCTTTAGATCTCAAGCTTAGCCCACTTCAAACGGTCCCAGGTCTCCACGACCTAGCCAATGCTGATTAGTTCACCTTTGGTAGAGGCTCCAGACAAATTTATGTGTTCGCACGGTTTGGTCATTAGGAGCCGATCATTCAAGAGAGATTCGCGATTTTGCTGCCACGGCCTTCCAACGTGCTACTTCCGTCGCTGTGTGCTGACCTAAAGCTTTACCCGTGTATTGCTCCGCAGATAGCAGCTGAATAGCTTGGCCGACCATCTTGTCGGTAAATGTCTTGTCGGCCATTGCTTTCAGGTATGCCTCTTGAAACTTATCGAGTGCGCCTTGAGGTGTGCCCTTGGGTGCATAGATGCCATACCAAGTGCTGGCATCAAAGCCGGGCATCACCGTCTCAGCCAATGTCGGAACATCCTTTAATTGTGGCAGACGCACCTTAGAGGTCACGGCTAATGGGCGGACCTTTGCTTCCTTGATTTGTGGCAAGGCTGTATTGGTCTGGTCGAACATGGCATCCACCTGACCGCCGATGACATCCATTAGCGCAGGGCCCGCACCTTTGTATGGCACCAGGGAGACCTTCATGTCGGCTGTGGAGGCGAACAATGCTGCGATCAAGTGTGAGCTGGAACCCATGCCCGCGTTGCTGATGAACAGCTTGTCGGGATTGGCTTTGCCAAAATCGACCAAGGCCTTTATGTCCTTGGCCGGATGTTCTTTTCGCACCATCAGCACCAATGGCGTGTCTGGGAAACGAAAAACCGGTGCAAAGTCTTTCACCGGGTCGTAGGCCAGCTTTTTGTACAGCGCAGGGGCTGCCCCCATGTAGCCCACGTGGCCGACCAGCATGGTGTAGCCGTCAGGCTGAGCCCTGGCCACCTTGGCTGCACCTACCGTCCCACCGGCGCCGGGAACATTTTCGATAATGATTGGCTGTCCCACTTCACGTGCAACCCGCTCGGCAATGTTGCGTGCCATCGCATCAGTGGGCCCGCCAGCTGCAAATGGGACTATCCAGGTGACGGGCTTTGTCGGGTAGCCCTGTGCCCAGGTGCATGCCGTGACGGTTATGAGGGCGAGCGCCACCATACCGTTCTTTTTGAACGATTTCATGTTTGTCTCCTTGGGTTAAAAAATTAGCGTGTTGCTAATGCCGTGGTTGGAAGCGCGCTATGAGCGTCTGCGGCCAGCAACGTGCCGTCGTCCATTGCTGCATCCTCCACCGCGCTTTGCGGATAGCGCTCTGGGTATAGGTGCCGTTCTGCTGCTTGTGCATCGAAGGTTCCGGACCATTTAGCAACGACCACTGTGGCCACGCTGTTGCCCAACGTGTTGCAAGTGGCAATCGCCATCGACAGAAAACGATACACACCGAAGATCACAGCTAGACCCTCCACTGGCAGGATGCCTGTTGAGGTGACCGTGGCTGCAAATACGACGAACGATCCCCCGGAAACGGTGGCGGCGCCCTTGGATGTCAGAAGCATCAACAGCAGAATGCCGATCTGCTGGTCGAGGCTTAGCGGAACTCCATAAGCATGCGAGATGAACATCACTCCCATCGCCATGAACAGGGATGTTCCGTCCAGGTTGAAGGCATAGCCTGTTGGCAGCACCAGCCCCACTGTTTGCTTGGCACAGCCCAAGCGCTCAAGCTTGATGAGCAGACGCGGTAGCGCGCTCTCTGATGAGGCAGTGCCCAACACAATCAGAATCTCATCTTTGATGTAGCGCACAAAGCGCCACAGACTAAAGCCCGCAATCCTTGCAACCAGTCCCATCACCACCGCGATGAACAGCGCAACCAACACATAAAAACCCAGCACGAACTGCGCCAGTGCAATGAGGACCGCGCTACCGTTGCTGCCCACTGAGTACGCCACTGCACCAAATGTGCCGATGGGGGCAAGTTTCATCACTAGATTAATGAAGGCAAACAGCACTTCGGAGATGCCGTCCAATGCCGCATTAATCGGAGTGCGGCGATTCTCAGGAATTGCCAGGATACCAATGCCGACCATCACCGCCAGCACCACGACTTGTAGCAGTTCGCCTTTGGCAAAGGCTCCTACAAAGTTGTCGGGGACGATGTGTGCCATGAACTCCAGGAAGCCTTGAGGCGCCGCTGCTTTGGCTACGGGAGCACCTGCACTGGCAGTGACGTGCGCCATGCCCTTGCCGATCTCAACCAAGTTCCCTGCAAACATGCCTGCCATCAGCGCAACGGTGGAAATAACTTCAAAGTAAACAATCGCGCGCCAGCCCACACGACCTGCACTCTTTACATCCCCCGCCGACGCGATGCCATGCACGATGGTGAGAAACACCAACGGCGCGACACCAGCCTTGATTAACGACAGGAACATGTCTCCCAGCAACTTAAGTGTGGAAGCAAATGCGGGAAACACGAAGCCTACGGCAATACCCAAAATCAACGACACCAGCACTTGCATGCCGAGCTTGCGATACCAGGGCAGCCTCTGAGTTGCTGCCTGCGGCGCCTCCGGCGCCTGAATAGAGGTGGAGGTCATGTTGTCTCTCTTAAAGCAGGTACTCAGGCCTGAACTTGTGCTGACAGTTCCAGTGCGCGATCCACCATTTGCGGTGCCAAACCAAGATAGTTGGCCGGGTCTGTCAAGCGATCAATCGTGGCGCGGTCGAAGTGCTTTGTGACTTCTGGCAATGCGGCCAACGCTTCAGCAAGCGTGCCGCCCTTTTCGTTGACAGTGCGGCAGGCGTCGTACACGACGTCATGTGCCTGCTGGCGACCGATGTGTGGTGCCATACCCATCATCACGGCTTCGGCGACGATCAGACCTCGGCTGATGCCCAAGTTATGGCGCATGCGCGCCTCATCTACGATCAAACCGCCCAGCGCGAATTTGGCCTGATGCAACGCACCTGAAGTGAGAATGAAACTTTCAGGAATGGCAATCCACTCCGCATGCCAAGGGCCGGTAGCACGTTCGAAGTCTTGCACCATCGCATCGACCATCAGCCCCGCATGCTGGCGCACTGCCTTCGATGCGGCCAGCATCAATTCGCTGGAAATAGGATTGCGCTTTTGCGGCATGGTGCTGCTGGCACCACGACCCTTAACAAAGGGCTCATACACTTCAGCAAACTCGGTGGACGCCATGATCATGATGTCCAGCGCGATCTTGCCCAACGATCCGGTAATGAGTGCCAACAGATTAATGGCTTCTGCAAACCCATCGCGTGCCACGTGCCAAGTGGTGGCAGGCACTCCGAGGTTCAACTCACGCGCCAGTGCCGCCTGAACGGCGAAGCCCTGTTCGCCCAGCGAGGCCAGTGTGCCTGCGGCACCGCCGAAGCCAACCACAGCCACACGTGGTCGCAATTCAGCCAAGCGCTGCTGGTGACGGTCAAACATGGCTAGCCATATCGCAGCCTTATAGCCAAAAGTCACCGGCAATGCCTGTTGCAAATGGGTGCGGCCAGCCATCGGCGTGTCGCGGTGCTTTTTGGCCAAGCCTTGCAAAATAGTGCGTAGCTCGCGAATGTCGGCCCCGACGCTATCGATAGCGTCGCGTACCTGCAGCGCCACGGCGCTATCCATGACGTCTTGAGTGGTCGCTCCCCAGTGCACATAGCGACCTGCATCGCCACACATGTTCACCAATTGGTGTACCAGCGGCAAGATTGGATAGCCCACGATGTCGGTCTCGTGACGCATGTGGTCAAAGTCGATGCGCTCGATACGTGACTCTTTGGCAATGGTTTCGGCGGCCTCGGCCGGAATCACGCCCACATGGGCTTCCGCCTTCGCCAGACCCACCTCAACGTCGATGTAGCGCTGAATGAGGGCGCGATCCGAAAAAATATCGCGCATCTTTTGAGTCCCGAAGGCATCGCGAAACAGGATGGAGTCGACGACTGTGCTGGACAGGGGAACGGCGGCGTAGCTCATGGTGCGTTCTGTAGTGAGTTAGAGTAGATAACCAGTTATGTCCGAACCTGATATGTTCGGACATATGAAAATGTAGATATGTTCGGACATATAAGCTACAGGGTATACCCTTGACTCCATGCACGACGAAGCCGCCCCCAAACTGAACTTCACCGCCATCGCCAATCACCTGACCGAAGCTATTACTACTGGTCATTTCGAGGTGGGGTCGCTGTTACCTACTGAGTTGGAGCTTTGCGAGCACTACAACACCAGTCGGCACACCATTCGCGCTGCCTTAACGGCTCTGCAGGAGCGTGGGCTGGTCTCGCGCAAAAAGAACGTGGGAACACGGGTCATCGCAGCTAAGCCCAGCACCCCATTTAGGCCCACGCTTGCTTCGGTGGATGATCTGGTGCAATTCGGTGCGGAGCACCTTCGCCAGGTGCAGCACATCGACACTGCAGTGGCCGTCGGAGCGCTTGCTCAGGATCTGGACTGCGCCGACGGTGCGCAATGGCTGCGCATTTCTAGCCTGCGCTTAGAGGGGGGCGGTAAAGCGCCCCCTATCGGGTGGACTGATGTATACGTAGATCCGCAGTACCAAGACATTGGTGAGCTTGTGCGGTCCACGCCGGATACGCTGGTGAGCACTCTGATTGAGCAGCACTATGGCCGCCAGATCGCTGAAATTCGCCAGGATATCCGTGCCGTGCAGATTGACGACGCTGCACTGGCTGATTCATTGAGGGTGCCGTTAGGGGCACCAGCACTAAAGATTGTGCGACGCTATTTTGACCCTGAGGGGACGCTGTTCGAAGCCAGTATCACGACTCATCCCGCTGAGCGCTTCTGGGTGTCTATGCGCATGCAAAGAATGAAGTAGATTGACGAGTTCTTATCGCGCAGTTGACTTTGATCTTCTGACGAACCAAGTCAACGCGCAGGCCTGTTCATACACTTGCAAACAATGCATCTGATCACCGGATTTTCTTTGAACAAGTGGTGTGGCGAAAATAAGTGCCTCCGAGCCGGGGGCGCCAAAACACTCCCAATCGAGCTACTGGCTCCAAGGAAAAGCTGTGGATCAGTGCAGACTAACTTCAACGACTGGTGTTGGCTATCTATCGATCAGACAGCCGGATTGTGAATGACTCAATCCAGCCTGAAGCCAAGCTCATACTCGTAGATATGGTTTGCAACGATTGCCCTCGTTCTCTCTGGTGGTATGACTGGTGGCCCCCTGGACATATATGTACCAGGGCTTCAATTGACCACCCACTTGATACCGGGCCATTTGATGTCAAACAGAGAGACTAAGTCAGCGCAGATTTGAAAAAGCGCTCAAGATCATTGAAGGGAATCTTGTCAAGTTGGTCGTACAAGTCGACATGGTCTGCACCCGGAACGATCAACAATTGCTTAGGGTCGGATGCCGCCTTGTAGACATCTTCGGAGTAGTAGCGCGAGTGCGCGTTGGCGCCTGCAATCAACAGTATTGGCCGTGGTGAGACCATTCGGATATTGGCCGCCATTGGAAAGTTGAAGAACGACATCGGCGTGGTTGCAGTCCAAGCCATCGCCGAGTTGATCGATCGAGCATGAAAGCCACGTGGGGTCCGGTAGTAGTTGAAGAAGGCGGTAAAAACCGGATCCGCATCAGCCGGTAAGGTGTCCGGAAGAACGCGGTTTCCTCTAACCAGATTGCCTGTATTGTCGAATGGCACTTCGTGTAGTCCCACGGCGTAGCTGCCTTTTTCAGCATCCACCCAACGTTGTTTGCTGAGATAGTCAATGACCTTGTGGCGCTGCTCCATGGTGTAGCTGTCCTTGTAGCCGCGGCTCATGCTTCGGGACATGTCATACATTGATGCTGTTGCCACGGCCTTGATGCGTGAGTCGCTGGAGGCAGCGGTCAACGCCATGCCACTGAGACCACAGATGGCCATAACGCCGATTCGCTCACGGTCAACTTGAGGTAGAAGGCCAATGCAGTCGATGGCCGCACTGTAGTCTTCCGTGAAAATGTCGGGTGAGGCGACGTTGCGCACCTCACCACCGCTTTCGCCAGTGAACGATGGATCGAAGGCCAATGTGACAAAGCCTCGCTCGGCCAACGTCTGAGCGTAAAGGCCCGATGATTGCTCTTTGACAGCGCCGAACGGGGCACTGACGACCAGGGCGGGCCATTTCATCGAGCCCTTGTCTTTGGGTTCATAGAGGTCGGATGCCATAGCGGTTTTTGAACTGGAGCTTGCTGTGTTGGACTTTGTCGCTCTTTGGGAACACTTTGTCCCAGGCTTGGTTCTGTGTCACGGTTTTGCTGTCTATATGGTTGCTTTCAGTGGAGGCCTGTGCAGATGGCAGGCCGAGGGCACCAGCCGCACCTGCGGCCAATGCTGATTGCAGGAGTCCCCTGCGGTCGATGCTTGATGTCATACGTTTGCCTTACGGTCGGTATGAGATGGGAAAATTGAAGCGCCGGTGGAGCGCGCCGTCAGGAAGACAAGGAACGAAGCGACGAGCAGAAGCCCAGCACTTGTGATGAAGGTACTGAGATAGCCGTTGCGGTCGAACAGCAAGCCACCCACCGTAGATCCCAATGCGATGGCCAACTGAACTACCGCCACCATAAGGCCGCCGCCGGCTTCAGCATCTCTGGGTAGCGTGTTGGCGATCCAGGTCCACCAACCGACGGGCGTTGCGGTTGCGACAAAACCCCATACCGCCAGCAATGCCGCCACAAGAAGCATGGAAGTACCCACCTGCGTCAGTGCCACCGCAATCACGGCCATCAGTAGCGGTGCGACCATCAGCGTGACGTACAGCCCACGCTGGAGTGCGACTCCAATGAGCACCGTTCCTGCAAAACCTGCGACACCGATGATCAACAGCATGACGGACAGCCAGGCACTTCGCACCTGGGTCACGTTCTCCAGAAAGGGCCGAAGGTAAGTGAATAGAGTGAACTGCCCTGCGAAAAAAACGCCGACGGCCAGCATGCCCAGCACGATGCGTCGCTCGCCCAGCAGCCGCAAAGGATTGGCGTTGCTTATCTTCGTGGCATGTGCAGGCAGGGGTGGCAAGCTCCACCACATCCAGACAAGCGCAACGAGGGCGGTTGGAACTAAGCAGGAGAAGGCACCGCGCCACCCGACTACACTGCCAAGGTAGCTGCCAATAGGGGCTGCTAATACTGTGGCCAGAGCGTTACCGCCATTCAGGGTCGCCAGTGCCCGGGGGACTTTGTTGGCCGGCACAAGCCGCATGGCCGTTGCAGCGGACAGCGACCAAAATCCACCGACTACGATGCCGATCAGCGCCCGGCCTGCCATGTAGATGGTGTAGCTGCCTGCGAACCCGATGATGCAACTAGAGAGGCACATCAGCCCGGCCAGGCCAAGCAGCAAAGCCTTGCGGTCGGACCGCCCCGCCAGTGCAGGCAGGGCCAAGCTCGCAAGAACAGCGAAAGCTCCTGAAATAGCAAGACCCTGCCCAACCCACCCTTCGCTGATCTTGAGATCTACGGCCATGGGCGTAAGCAGGCTGACCGGCATGAACTCCGAAGCAATCAAAGCAAAGACGCAGAGCGTCATCGCAAAGACACCTCCCCAACGCGCAGTACCTTCGGCAACGCGCTCACGACTTTCGTCGACTGTGACTTGAGGGTTCACTGCTTCAAGCCGCCAAATGTTGGGTAAAGAATGAGGTCAGCTTTTGCCAGGGAATCAGGTTCGCACGGTCATAGAGGTCCACGTGTCCGGCATCTGGCACCCAAAACAGCTCCTTGGGACCGCTGGCTTTGCGGTAGGCGTCCTCGCTGAACTCTCGGGAATGGGCCTGGTCGCCGGCGATGAACAAGAGCGGACGTGGCGCAATCAGCTCCAGGTCGTTAAACGGGTAGAAGTTCATGAAGCGAACTTCGCTGGTCAACATGCGGTTCTGCGTTCGCTCTAGCGTGCGACCTTCGGGAACGACAATGCCACGAGGTGTGCGGTAGAACTCCCAGAACTCACGAGTGACGGGGTCAGCATCCGAAGGCAATTGCAATGGAAGGTAGTTCAGGAAGATGCCCTTGCCGCTATCGAACTCGGCAGCTCGCTGTCCCGCAGCCTTGGCTAGCAAAGCTTTGCGCTGCTCAAGATTCTGCGATTGGTTCAGGCCATTGCGCGTCACCGCACCCATGTCGTACATGCTGACCGTAGCGATGGCCTTTAGCCGTGGGTCCAGCTTGGCCGCGCTGATAGCAAAACCTCCGCTGCCGCAGATACCCAGCACACCGATGCGGTTGAGATCGATGTTGGCGCGAGTGCCAAGGAAATCTGCCGCAGCGCTGAATGCTTCGGCATACGTGTCAGGGGCTACCAGGTTTCGCGGTAGCCCCTCGCTTTCGCCCCAGTATGGCAGGTCGATGGCCAGGCTTGCGAAGCCTTGTTCAGCGAGCTTCTGCGCATAGAGCATGGAGCTTTGCTCCTTCACTGCGCCCATAGGGTGGCCCACGATGATGGCGGGCGATTGCTGCCCAGACTTGCGGTCCTTAGACGACACCAAGTTGCCTACTATCCGCATGTTGTACTGGTTCTTGAACCGAACTTTCTCAATAACAACACGGTTGCTTTTGTAGAAGTTGTCAGCGCCTTCGGATGCAGTCGGTGGTGCTGCTTGTGCTACGACTGGCCCGGCAAGGGACAAACCGCTCAGGGCTACGACGCCCAGGCCGCTGGTCTTCAGGAAGTCGCGGCGTTCGTTCACGATGGATTGATCAGGGGCAGTTATTGCTAGCTTGGTCATTCGATACTCCAGATAGAGATAGGCATCAGCTAAAACGCTGAGCTGCCCGTGCCTTGAATGGTCGCGTCTGCTGGAGGTTTCGATAAGATGGTGCAATCTTGATGTACTTGTGAGTTTTACTCAGCAATGAAATCTGCCAGAACTGATGACCTGCAAGCATTCCTCGCTGTCGCACGCGACCAGAGCTTCACCAAAGCGGCAGCCAAGCTGGGTGTCACGCCCTCTGCACTCAGCCATTCAATGAAGGCGTTGGAAGAACGGTTGGGCATACGCTTGCTTGCACGCACGACCCGCAATGTTTCAACGACGGAGGCTGGTGACCGGCTGATGCGCTCCATAGCTCCACTGTTTGAGCAGATTGCCGCAGAGGTGGAAGCTCTTGGCGAACTGCGCGACAAGCCAGCGGGCACAATCCGCATCACTTGCACAGATGACATCATCGAGCTGTGCTTGAGGCCACTGCTCGCGGAGTTTTTGAGCACCTACCCAGACATCAAGTTGGAGCTGTTTGTTGACTATGGGTTCACCAACGTGGTCGAAGAACGGTTTGACGCAGGTGTCCGGATGGGAGAGGCTGTCAGCAAGGACATGATTGCCGTGCGCATCGGTCCCGATTGGAGCCTGGCCGTCGTAGGCTCGCCCGCCTACTTCGAACGCCACCCGCCACCGAAAACGCCCTATGACTTGACTCGCCACAGTTGCGTGAATATCAGGCATAGGCCTTCGGGCTCCATTTACGCTTGGGAATTTGAGAAGGACGGCAAGATTTTCACGGTAAAGGGTGATGGCCAACTGGTCTTCAACAGCATCATGCATGTGCTCAACAGCAGCCTTGATGGGCTGGGGCTGGGTTACGTTCCCGAACAATTGGCTGCGCCATACATCGCGGATGGCCGATTGAAGCGTGTGCTTCAGTCGTGGTGTCCAACATTTCAAGGGTTCCATCTCTACTACCCGAATAGGCGGCAGGCTTCGCCGGCGTTTTCGGCGTTCGTCGAGGCTGTCAGGCATCGGGGGTGACTGTTGATGCGGCACTGTCGAAAGGGTCCCTGGAGGGTAGCCCTGGGTTGTTTGCTGATCAAAGTGAACGACAACAATGGGTTGTAAGCATCACTGCATGTCCCTTGTTATCGGACATTCACTGCTCCCTTAGTTGGCCAACTAGCCACTGACTGCTGCTAACCCAAAACCGGTCGTTTAGGGATCGACTGCCTTCGTGCTCCGAAGGGCAACTATGCGGCTGCCACCAGTATTCGCATGAGCTGCAGCAATCGCTGCAACGCCGCAGTTTGAACTAACTACTCGAAGGGCGGCAATGGGTCGGAACAAGCCTGTCGGAACAGGCTGAAGCTGTCCTTCAAGACAGTGTGTGGCAAACGCTCAATTGAGCGACGACCGGTCCCGAGGGTGAAGCGGCTGCTCAGGACAGGCCCGTCGCCAAGTCCCTCCCCAATGAGGATGTCGCGTCGTTACACAGCACCATCCGGTAGCGGAGTTCAGTCGAGCAAGACCAACAACGCTCTAGAAGCAAAAGCGCTCACACCGAGCGCTTTTTGCTGCGACTAATTCAAGCAACGAGTGGCGGTCCTTGTTCGACTAACTTTATTAGTGTCCGACAAACTTCATTTGCTCTAGTCAAGGGTAGGGCGGGGAAAACAGTCGGCCATACTCAACGAGCGCGCGCCGGTCTCGTTGAGGTAAAGGCATGGCTGCATGCCTCTGGTGTCGCCGATCATGGTCTCGAGTTCATCGCCACCGGTAGGGTGGAAATCGTGATGCAGCAGCGCAGCATGGCGGCGCTTCATAAAGCGGCAGGGAGTGCCAACAGATTGGTGTGCCGCCATTGAGCGGCTCGTGACCAGCATTGGCGCGGGCCATACAGCTGCAGCCCCGGAGTGAAACTTATGGCGGAGCTCGCGTTGAATACATAGCTGCCGGAATGCGCGGTGCAGGTGTTCTTGTTCCTGCGAGTTCGGGGGGCGCGCGTCTTGTGCGTCGGCTCGGCTGACTTTCGCACAGGGGGGCGCTGTTGGCGCGGATCGCAGGTCATGGCGAAAGCCTGACCTGCGCGCTGCGCGGTATCCGAACTCCGTCTTCACCCTGGGAGCCATCGATTTCTGTCGGATGTTTTCAGGCTGCCGCCTCAAGTGCGGCAAGGGCCCAGTCACCAGAGCACGATCTGCGAGCAACGGAATAGCGATAGCCTGCGCCCCTTGTCATCGAACAAGGTGGCCGACCACACCTGCGTTGTCCTTCCCAGATGTTCGGCCACGGCCTCCACGCGCAAGATTCCTTGCTTCGCAGTACCAAGGAAATTGGATTTCAGCTCCAGTGTCGTGAACCCTTTTGCACCCTCCGGTAGATGCGCCAGGGTCGCATAGCCGGCGCAGGTGTCGGCCAGCATCACCTGCGTGGCGGCATGTAGAAAGCCATTGGGAGCCATCATCCACGGCGCAATAGCCAGCTCCATGGTCATGCGGCCTTCGGCAAGTGCCAGCGGCCGCGCGCCAAAGGTATCGGGCAGTGTGCCGCGCTGGCGTTCAAGCAGACTGTCCAGGGTTTCGGTGCTACGGAGCATCACGGTTTCCTTGAGTGGAGTTGACGTCTTGGTCTTTGTCGATGTGAGCTCACGGTCTCTCAAGTACCGTAGCAATCCCTTGCCCACCGCCGATGCATTGGGTGGCCAGGGCATATCGTCCCTGCCGTCGTGCAAGCAAGGCAGCTGCCTTGCCTGTGATGCGCGCACCAGTGGCCCCCAGTGGATGACCGATGGCCAGCCCGCCGCCGTCAATATTCACGGTCGCCATGTCCAGGCCGAGGTCTCGGATGCAGGCCAGCGCCTGCGACGAAAAAGCTTCGTTGATCTCAACCACATCCAGATCGGCCACAGTGAGACCTGCACGGGCCAGCGCCTTGCGCGCGGCAGGGATCGGACCTATGCCCATGATCGCTGGGTCCACTCCCACGGTCGCGAAGCTGCGGATGCGCGCCAGTGCCTGCAGACCATGGCGTTCGGCAAAATCGTCTCGGGTGACCAGCACGGCCGCAGCACCGTCGGTCAACGGCGACGATGTGCCCGCCGTGACCGCGCCATCAGGCCTGAAGGCGGGTTTGAGCCCGGCCAGGGCCTCCAGTGTGGTGGCAGGGCGTATGCAGCCGTCGGCATCCAGCAGCTCTCCGCCCGGTAAAAGAATAGGCACGATTTCATCGACCAGCAGACCCTGGTCGCGGGCAGCGGCGGCTTTCAGATGGGACTGCAGTGCCAGCAACTCCTGGTCGGCGCGGTTTACACCCCATCTCTGCGCCACGTTTTCCGCCGTTTCGCCCATTGAAATATAGGCGTCGGTATTTGCCTGCAACAGCGGGTTCGGGGAGAAGTTGAAGCCGCCCTGCGGAACCATCGTCATGGACTCCACGCCCACACAGAGGAAGGCGTCGCCCATGCCGGCCTCGATCTGCGCTGCGGCGATATGCACGGCCTGCATCGACGAGCCGCAAAACCGGTTCACGGTCATGCCGCCCACGGTTTCGGGCAGGCCGGCCAGCAGGCCGACGATACGCGCCAGATTGTTGCCTTGCGAGGCCTCGGGGTAGGCGCAGCCGAGGATCACATCCTCCAATAGTGCAGGATCGAGGTCCGAGCGCTTCAACAAACCCTGTACGACCTGGGCTGCCAGCGTGTCCGGCCGCACTTCGGCGAGGCGGCCTTTGCGGGCGAATTGGAATGGCGAGCGCGCATAAGCTGCAATAACGGCTTTC
Organism: Comamonas sp. F1-6; assembly: GCF_039581415.1. Taxonomy (NCBI): domain Bacteria; kingdom Pseudomonadati; phylum Pseudomonadota; class Betaproteobacteria; order Burkholderiales; family Comamonadaceae; genus Comamonas; species Comamonas sp. F1-6. Next base: position 28,871 of record NZ_JBCPWN010000013.1, on the reverse strand, counting down.
ATGACTTGGGCTCCTTGCGATAGTCAGTGCGCGGTGGCGTAGCGCTGGGCGACGATGTTGCTGGACAACTGGCCTGCCATAGCTCGGCGGGCGGCCTCATAGGCATCCCACTTCTCGCCAGCATGCAGCGAGGGGATGGAGACCTTTTCTCCTCGCTCAAACCCCAGCAGTGCTGCATCGACGAGGTCTTCGGCGCTCATCACGATGCTTGCATCCAGGTTCTCTACCGGCAATCCACCGATGGCCCAGAAGTCCGTGGCCGTAGCACCAGGCAACACTGCCTGCACCCGAACACCTTTGTCAGTCAACTCATGCTGCAGCGACTGACTGAAGGCCAGCACAAAAGCCTTGCTGGCACCGTAGACGCCATTCAGGGTCTCAGGGGAGATGGCGACGATGGACGCAATGTTGATGATCGCTCCACGTCCACGAGCCACGAAGCCAGGAGCCGCCGCATAGGCCAGCCGCATGGGCACCGTGGCATTCAGATCGACCATGCGGGTCATCTGTTCAACGTTGCTGTGCAGCAAGGGCGTATGTGTGCCCATGCCCGCGTTGTTGACCAGCAAGGTGATGCTGGCGTCCGTGCGCAATTGCTCTTCCACGCGTGCCAGTTCATTGCGGTCGTTCAGGTCGGTCGGCAGGACTTCTACCGCACGGCCGGTGCGAGTGCTGATGCTGCTCGCCAGCGCGTTCAGCTGTTCGCGATTGCGGGCGACCAGGATCAGGTCATAGCCACGCTGAGCGAGCTTTTCTGCATATAGCGCACCGATGCCGCTGGATGCCCCAGTAATGAGGGCGGTACCGAGATGGGTTTGTGCCATGGTGAAACTCCTTGAGGTTGACGGATGTTGTCCATGACATGAATGGTGCGATGTGCGGGGTTTGTCGTAAATGACGTATATAGTCATGAAAAAGGACATTGGAAAGGACGTTTCTTATGCACCGCATCGGTTACATGCTGCCGGAAGGCTTCCAAGTCATGGCGCTGGCCACCCAGGCTGTGTTCGAACTCGCCAACCTGATGGTGGAGAAGCCCTTTTATGAGGTGGAGACCTATGCGATGAGTGGTACGGCCCGAGCTTCGGCAGGGCTTGCATTGCAGGCGAAGCCCCTCACCGCACACAGCAGGGCAGACACCTGGCTGGTTGCGGGCAACCTCGCTCCAAGGGACGTCGCTCCGGCACCGGAACTGATCCGGTTACTTAGCAAGGTGGCGGTGTCCGCGCGGCGCGTGGCCGGTCTGTGCACGGGCGCTTTCCTGCTGGGCGACGCGGGTCTGCTTGACGGGCGCCGCGCCACCACGCACTGGTATTGGGCCGAGGCCTTGCAACAGCGCCACCCACAGGCGCAGATTGAGGCCGACCGCATCTACATCGCCGACGGACCGATCTGGACCTCTGCCGGTATGACAGCGGAGATCGACCTGGCGTTAGCGCTGGTGGAAAAAGATCTGGGCGCGAAGGTTGCACGGTCGGTTGCACATCGCCTGGTCATGCACCAGCGCCGCTCGGGCGGACAGTCACAGCACTCGGAGATGCTCAAGCTGGCACCCAAGTCAGACCGTATCCAGCAGGCGTTGGAGCATGCACGGCGCAACCTTTCTCAAGCACTGAGTGTGGAAGAGCTGGCCGAAGCTGCCAGCTTGAGTCCACGCCAGTTCAGCCGGGTGTTCACGGCCGAGACGGGCCAGTCCCCCGCCAAAGCCGTGGAGGGCCTTCGGCTAGAAGCCGCGCGGCTGATGATTGAAAGCAGTCGGCATCCGCTGGAGGTGATTGCTCGGGAGACAGGTTTTCGTGACCGGCGCCATATGCGCGAAGCCTTCCTGCGTGGCTTCGGCATGCCGCCACAGGCCGTGCGGCGCGAAGCTCGGGTGGAACTGTAAAACGTCTGTACACGTTCCGTGAAACGCGTAACTTGCACCTTGCGTGGAGCGACCAGCCGGACCCCGAACCAACTGGCCATGATGGCAATCTGTGAACTGCGAAGTGCCGCCGCAGCCGGCGGGGATATGCGAGTACTTGGATGTCTGCGCTAGTGCGGGGAGGCGCGTCCCCCAGAATCCCGATCTGTCATCGGCTCGAATAAAAACAGAGTTGCTGTCAGGGGTGATGACTGGCGGGCATCACGTAGGGCCGGTCGTTGTAATGCTCCCAAGAAGCCGCTGGCAGCAGGTCTTGGTGTGTGGAGTCGCTCATCGACTACGCATATCTGCTGCCAAGCACTGAGTTATGCAACGACACCGGTAGGTTCAAGAAACGGCAGGCTTGACGCCTCACCGCCTTTGCTCACGGATCCGCTCGGAAGCTCCCTCAAAAAGTTTCCCAGTCATCGCCATTCTTATTCGTGGCCTGCTGTGTTCCAGCGATAGCAACCGGGCGACGCAGCACAGGGGATTTGGTGGTCATGAGGGGCTTTGGAGGCGACTCCGATACCTTTGCCACTGTTGCCGTTTTTGTCGGGTTGACCGACGCTGCCTGCATTGCGGCAGAGGCATGTTGCTCGTGCTCCGACAACTTGAAGACTGCCACCGCTTCGACCAGGGACTGTGCTTGGTTGTGCAAGCTGCTGGCTGCGGCGGCCATTTCCTCGACCAAGGCTGCGTTCTGCTGCGTGGTTTGATCCATTTGGGTGACGGCTTCCCCAATCTGGGCCATGCCCGAGCTTTGCTCATGGCTGGCAGCGCTGATTTCACCCATGATATCGGTGACGCGCCGAATGGCGGTGACCACACCGGTCATGGTCTCGCCAGCTTTGTCCACGAGCAAGGAGCCCTGCTCCACGCGCTGGACACTGGTGGTAATGAGCTGCTTGATCTCCTTGGCGGCCTCAGCCGAGCGTCCAGCCAGAGCCCGAACTTCGCTTGCCACCACTGCAAAGCCTCGTCCTTGCTCGCCGGCGCGGGCAGCTTCGACGGCGGCATTCAAAGCCAGAATATTGGTCTGGAAAGCGATGCCATCAATGACACCGATGATGTCGGAAATCTTGTGGCTGCTTTCATTGATGCTCTTCATGGTCTCCACTACCTCTGCGACCACTTCACCACCCTGTGTAGCCACAGAGGATGCATTCACTGCCATCTGATTGGCCTGGCGTGCGTTGTCGGCATTCTGCTTGACCGTAGCACTCAACTGTTCCATGGACGCAGCAGTTTGCTCAAGAGCACTTGCTTGCTCTTCTGTGCGGCTGGATAGGTCGTTATTGCCCATGGCGATCTGAGCGCTGCCCGAAGCAACTCCCTGAGCATTGCCGCGCACCGCCGACACCGTGCTCACGAGGCTGTGTTGCATGCTTTGCAACGCACTCAGCAGTTGACCGGTTTCATCCTGAGATTTCACCGTGATCTGGCCGCTGAGATCACCTCTGGCCACTCGGTCGGCTGCTGCCATGGCCTGGGACAGGGGGCGGGTGATGGAGCGAGTGATCGTGATGGCAAGGGTCACCGCTAGAAGAATGGCGATTGCACTTGTCGCCAACACTTCCTGGAACAGGTTGTCGGCAGCAGTTTCTGCCTTCTGGCTGGCCACGTCGGAGCTTTGGGTCTGGTGATCCAGCATGCTGCGGATGACCCGCTGATATTCGAGCTGGTTGGGGCGCAGCTGGGTTTCCAGCAGCCTCAGAGCTTCATCTCTTTGGCCCTGATCGATCAGTCCAAGAAATTCATCGCCGGATTTGAGGAAGGCCAGACGGCGCAGCTTCAGTTCCTCCAGCAGCGATTGGCCCAGGCCCGAGTGAGTGTGCTTGCCCAGGGAGTCCATTTCTGCAGCCAGCTCCGTGCGGGTCTTCTGAATCATGGCACGTGCCGAGGTCTGGAGCGCCTCCGTGGAAAAGATCGCGAGGTTGCGGAACTGAATCGCCTGTTCATTGGCGCCATCCGTGATGGTGTTCAGAGTGCGAATGATCGGGATTTGCTTCTGGGTGATGTCGGTGAGGGCTGAGCGCTGAGTCGACGACCCCCAAAGTGCAACCCCTCCCAGCACTAGTATCAGCACCATCAATGTCATGAACGAGAAAGTCAGCCGGGTGGAAATTTTCAAACGATCCATTTCGCGCGCCTCCTTTAGCAGCCAATGCCTTCGGTTTGAGAGCTCGTGTCAGTTTGTGTCCGTGCACTCAAATTGTAACTTTTTGCAAGTTCCAGAGGCACCTTTTTATGAGTGATTGCGGCTTCTGAGCGACAGAGCCCGAGTCCTTGCCTTCTTCCTCCTTGCCGAGCCGTATGAGCGCTGTTTTTTGTCTACTGATTTGCGTCATCCCGTCCTGCACTTTGGCGTAGCCGCCTGGATGTCAAAGCCAAGCTTTGCTTCAGGGCAGGTCGAGATCTGCTCCAACTTTCGCTGGCTCCCACTCGGTTCACTGCCATGTTTCAGCCAATGCCGGAGTGCCATGCGTCGGCAGAGCAAGACCGAGCTCCGATTGAGTCAGGGTGGATATGCGCCGAGGACTATCTTGATGACTATGTCCCATGCAGGACGTGCAGCAGCATCAGCAGCAGCGGCATGGTCACCAGGGCCAGCAGTGTGGAGAGGGCGATGCTGGCCACCACCTCATCCTCGGCAACCCGGTAGCGCTGGGTGAAGAGCAGTGCGTTGGCACCCACAGGCAAGGCCGAGCAGATCAGCATCACCCCCATGGCCGGGCCGCGCAGTTGAAGTGCCCAGGCGCAGATGAGAAACACAAGTGGGTGCACCAGTGACTTGACCAGCGTGATGCGCATCGCGGGTCGCCAGTAAGCTCCGATCCTGGTGTAGGCCAGCGTGATGCCGACGAGCAGCAACGCCATGGGGCCCATGGCCGAGCCCAGCATCTTGAGTGAGGTATCAAGCACGTCTGGCAGAGGCCAGCCTGTCAATGACCACAGCAGGCCAGCCAGAATCGGCAAAGGCACGGGGTGAATGACGCTATTACGCACTGCCTGCCAGACAGTGCGCCCTATGGACCGTTTGTTGTGGGTGTCGTCCGCACGCTGTTCACGGGAGGATGCCAGCTCGAACACCATGGTCGCGGCCGTCAGCAATACCAGGGCGTGCACCGAGATCAATGTGAACAGTGTCACCAGCCCCTGCTCGCCAAAGGCCAGGCCCACGAGCGGTACGCCGATCATGGCTGCATTGCTGAACATGCTGGCCAATCCGCGCGCCGCAGCCAGAGTGTTGAAGCCGTAGACCAGCATCGTTGTCACGAATACGATGATGGCCGATAGGAAATACACGCCAATCGGACGGTAATCCAATTCGCCGACATGGACCTGAGCCATGGTGCGAAACAGCAGTGCAGGCAGAAGCAATAGGAACACAAGGTTGGACATGTCCTTGACTGCTGCCTGTCGCACCAGCCCGACACGCGCCAAGCCAAACCCCGTACCGATCAACGCAATCACCGGTAGTAGTGCCGCTATTGCGGAACCATTCATTCAACTCTCCAACAAAACCGACTCGCTGCTTGCACCTTGCTCCAAGCTTGAGCATATGCACTTCTCGGGCGCTGAGCTTAACTCTTGTGCCTACTCGTTTTCAGAGCCTGCATCCTCTGCTCGCTATCGCACAACCTGCTAAATGAGCAAGTCTTGGTTGCTATTGGGCGAGGTGGCGCCCCAGCCTGGCTTGCCCGACTCTCCTGCAAGCAGCACCGTCATATCGTGCCTTTGTTGGAGTGCGGCGGCGCGCATGACTTCCAATAGCAGGTGTGCGCCCGGAATGGCTTTCTGTTCAATGGCTTGCACGATGGACCTACTTTCTGACAATGAGGCGTGAGTCCATGTTCCCGCCTCATTCAACCCTTGACGCTGAGGGTATGGTGCACTTCCACCAGGTCCTTCTGGGCGGCCATGACGGCATCGATGTCCTTGTAGGCCATCGGGATCCCGTCGATCATGCCTTCCGTGGCCTTGATCTGATCGGCCACCGAGTGCAGCTTCTTGGCCTTGGTGCGGTTCCTCACGCGGCCCGCGTGGTGGCTGCAGCTTTCAAAGCTCTCGGGGTTGCCCATGCCGCGCACGATGTAGATGCACGCGCCCATGCTGCCGGGGATGATGCCCCTCTCGCCGCGCCTGGCGCTCACCGCACCCTTGCGGGTGACGAGCACATCCTCGCCAAAGTGACGCTGCTTCTGCACATCGTTGTGGTGGCAGTTCACGGCTTCCACATGGCCTGGAAAGGCCTGGCAAGCACCTTGCGCCCGGTGGCAATCAGGTTGGTCGTCATCACTTTCTGTTTGACCGCTTGCAGCTGCAGCCCGTCATCACCGTCTGCCGCGCATCGACCACGCTGTCCGATGCGGGCCGCAAGTTGTTTGACCAGGTGCGCCAGCAAAAAAGCCTGGTCAACGATGCAGACCGGCTGCGCAAATTTCTGCATAAATTTGGTTTGAAATGGGAATAGCTCAAACAATCATATTGATAGCTGCTTGCGTTTTATCCATAAGCGTTAAAGGCCAAAAAGGCTTTAAGTTGATGGACTGAGCCGCAAGCTGTGCCGGTTCGCAGGCATACTTCGGGCCCATGGCTCATACCTTCTTCTGGCACGACTACGAAACCTTTGGCGCCCAGCCGCGCTACGACCGTCCCGCGCAGTTTGCGGGCATACGCACGGATGACCAGCTCAACGAAATCGGCGAGCCCGTGATGTGGTACTGCCAGCCGGCCAATGACTATCTGCCCGACCCGCAATCCTGTCTGATCACGGGGATCACGCCCCAGCGGGCGCTGGAGGAGGGTGTTCCGGAGCATGAGTTTGCAGCGCTGATCGAGGCCGAACTGGCGCAGGCCGGCACCGTGGGCGTGGGCTACAACACCATTCGTTTCGACGACGAGATCACGCGCTTCATGTTCTGGCGCAATCTCATCGACCCTTATGCGCGTGAGTGGCAGAACGGCTGCGGCCGCTGGGATATGCTCGACGTGGTGCGCATGGTCTATGCGCTGCGTCCCGAAGGCATTCAGTGGCCGACCAAGGAAGACGGTACGCCCAGCTTCAGGTTGGAGGATCTGGCCCGCGCCAATGGACTGTTGCACGAGCAGGCCCACGATGCGCTAAGTGATGTGCGCGCCACGATTGCTCTGGCCCGACTGATTCGCGAAAAGCAGCCGCGCCTGTTTGACTTTGCCTTTGGTCTGCATAAAAAGGACGGTGCTCTGCGCGAGATGGGCCTGCCCGCCACGCAGGAGCACGCGCGCCCGTTTCTGCATGTGACCGGCATGATCAGCCCCGCGCGTGGCTGTCTGGGCGTGATGTGGCCGCTGGCCACCCATCCCACCAACAAGAACGAAGTCATCTGCTGGGATCTGGCGGCCGACCCGGCCGAGCTTTCGGGCATCAGCATCGAAGAGCTGCGCCTGCGCCTGTTCACGCGTCAGGCCGAGCTGCCCGAGGGCGTGACCCGTCTGCCCATCAAGAGCATCCACGTCAACAAGTCGCCCATGGTGGTGGGAAGCCTCAAGACCCTGAGTCCCGCGATGGCCGAAAAATGGGGCGTGGACATGGAGCTGGCGATGCAGCATGCGGCGATTGCCCGCGATCTGCCCGATATGAGCGCGCAGTGGAAGGCCGTCTTCACGCGCGAGGCGGTCGAGCCGCTGGATGCCGACCAGGATCTGTATGGCGGCTTTGTGGGCAATGAGGACCGTCGCCGTCTGGAGCGCATCAAGCGCCTCTCGCCCCAGGAGCTGGCGCTGGACAAGACCGGCTTTGACGATGCACGCCTGACAGAGCTGGCCTGGCGCTACCGTGCGCGCAATTTCCCTCAGACGCTCGATGCCGGGGAGCTGCAGCGCTGGGAGCAGCACCGTGCAGCCTGCCTGATCGAAGGACAGGGCGGGGCGCGCACGGCGGAGCAGATGTTCACCATGATCGATGCGCTGTCGGAATCCGTGGACGAGCGCGGCGAGGAGATTCTGGGCGATCTCTACGACTACGGCAGCAATCTGGTTCCCGAAAGCTGAGCGTAGCCGTTCAATTGAGCCGCATCAGCGCTCCTGCGGCAGGCTGCGCCTGGCAAGCTCGGTGAGCAGGGCGATGAGCACCCGCGCCGGCTCGCTCAGGTGCCGCTCTGCGCGATGCACCAGGCCCACGTCGCGGTGGAAGGTGTGCGCCCCCAGGTCGATGGCGCGCACGGCCGCGGGCCAGCGACGCTGCGCCGCGGTCTGGGGAACCAGGGCCACGCCCACGCCGTTGGACACCAGCTTGACGATGGCTTCCAGCTCGTCGGCTTCGCACACTTCCTTCAGCGTGAAGTGCATGCTGCGCAGGAAGCGATCCACCTGACGGCCGCCGAACGAGGCTCGGTCGTAACGTATGAAGGGCTGGCTGGCCAGCAGCTCGGCCCAGTTGTCGCCCCGGGTGGCGCGCGGCACCAGCAGCCGGAAAGGCTCGTGCGCCAGCGCCGTCCAGCGCAGATCGCTTTGCAGCGCAAAGGGCGGGCGTATCAGCGCGGCCATGTCCAGCTCGCCCGCATCCACCAGATTCATCAGCTGCAGCGACACGCCGGGGATGATGCGCGTGCGGCATTGGGGGAACTGCTGGTGAAGTCTGGCCAGCGCATCGGGCAGCAGTGAGCGCTGCAGCGATGCGATGGAGCCCAGCTGCACGGAAATGCTGGCGGGCTGACCCTGTCCCGAAGAACCCAGGTTGGCGTACAGCCGCAGCAGCTCCTGCGCTTGCAGCAGCACCTGCTGCCCCATCTTGTTCAGGCGGGCCGTGCGGCCGATGCGGTCGAACAAGGCGAACCCCAATTCACTTTCCAGGCGCTGCATTTGCGCGCTGACGGCGGCTTGCGTCAAACCGATCCGGTCGCCCGCCGCGGCGAAGGTGCCTTCTCGGGCCACGGCGATGAAGGTGTTCAGCTCTTTCAACATTCATAAATTTTATTTGTGTATTTGAGAAAAATATATTGATTTTGTTTTTTATCAAGGCTTTTTACGATGGCTGCAGTCTCAGGCATGTGCCAGGCCCGTAGCGACGCCGGACATCGAGGTCCGACGCAGCCAGGCCTTGCCCGCAGGCTTTTCCCTCGACCCCATAACGATTTCCGGAGTTTCCCCATGAGCCTGTCTCCCTTTCACTTGGCCATTCCCGTGTATGACCTACCCGCGGCGCGCCGTTTCTATGGCGAAGTGTTCGGCCTGCCCGAGGGGCGTTCCAGCACGCAGTGGGTGGACTTCGACTTCTACGGCCACCAGCTGGTGATTCACGAGCATCCCAAGACTGTCTCCCAGGACAGCGCCCACACCAATCCGGTCGACGGCCACGACGTCCCGGTGCCGCACTTCGGCATCGTGCTCGCATGGCCGCAATGGGAATCCCTGGCCGAGCGCCTCAAGTCCTTTGGCACCGAATTCGTCATCGAGCCCTATATCCGCTTCAAGGGCCAGGTGGGTGAGCAGGCCACCATGTTCCTGCTCGACCCCTGCGGCAATGCGCTGGAGTTCAAGGCTTTCAAGGACATGAGCCAGCTGTTCGCCAAGTAGGCAGCGAGATGCGTCCGGGCCTGTTCCCGCAGCGCCCGCAAAACGGTGTTTTTCTCCAGGCAAGAACAAAAAGGATTGAACGATGAAAGTCATATTGAGCCATATCGTCATGGGGGCGGCGGCCTGCCTGGCCGGCGCAGCGCAGGCCGAGACGCTGGACAGGATCAGGGATACGGGCGTGGTGACCATGGGCGTGCGCGAGGCCTCGGGCACCATGTCCTACACCCTGGGCAACGGCAAGTACGCGGGCTTTCATGTGGAGCTGTGCGAGAAGGCGCTGGCACGCATGCAGCAGCAGTTGAAGCTGCCGCGGCTGGAGATCCGCTATCAGATGGTGACGGCGCAAAACCGCGTGCCCCTGGTCGCCAACGGCACGGTGGATGTGGAATGCGGCACTACCACCAACAATGCGGCACGCCAGAAGGAGGTGGCGTTCGCACCCACGGTCTATATGGAGGAGGTGCGCACGGCCGTGCGCAAGAGCTCGGGCATCACCGAGGTGGCGCAGCTCAAGGGACGCAACGTGGCCGCGACCACGGGCGCCACGGCCGTGACCCTGCTCAGGCGCTTCAGCAAGGAAAAGGGCGTGGACTTCAATATGCTGATGTCCAAGGACAATGCCGAATGCTTCATCCTGCTGGAAACGGGCCGCGCGGATGCCTGTGTGGCGGACGGCCAGATCCTGGCGTCGGGACTGTCGCGGCTGCGTGATCCGGGGCAGTACGTCATCGTGGGCGAGCCCTTCAGCGTGGAGCCCATTGCCATCATGCTGGACAGGAAGTCGCCTGAATTCAAGAAGCTGTTCGACGCCCAGATCCGCGAGATGGCATCTAGCGGCGAAGTGGCCGCGCTCTACGACAAGTGGTTCATGAAGCCCGTGCCGCCGACGGGAGTGGCCATCAATCTGCCGGCATCGGAGGCGACGCGCGCTGCCTGGGCCGCTCCCAGCGACAAGCCGCTGGAGGACTATGTGGCGGTGCGCCTCGTGGTGGGCCGCACGCAATAGCGTCAGGCCATGGCGCGAATGACGACGCCCGCCCGTCCTAGGCCACGGCCCGCTGCAGATTGCTGCGGGCCTGCTGCTCCAGCAGGGCGTGGAAGTGCGAGGTGGCGTAGATGGCCTTGCGCTGAAGAAAGCCCTTGAGCACCTGCCTTCGCTTGAGCGCATAGATTGGGCGTGGCACCCAGGCGTATTCGGCCCGCACCTGGGTGTCGTACTCGGCAAACCGGCTGGGGGCGGCGCCGAGGATGGCCAGGTCGATGTCCACGAGCAACCGGGCCTCATCGTCCTCGGGCGTGGATTCATGACAGGTTGCCATGATGAGAGCGTGCACGCGCCGACAGGCGGCCTCGCCCACGCCGTTGTCGTCCAGGACCTGGACAGCCCAGCGTGCGCTGCGCAGTTCATTGTCCTTGCCCTTGACGTCGTAGACGGCGTCATGGAACCAGAGCGCGATCTCCACTTCGCCAGGGTGCCGGGCCTGGTACGCCACGGTTTCGAAATGCGCCAGGCATTCGCTCAGATGCTGCAGCGTGTGATAGTGGCGCTGCGGCTCGGCATAGGCGGCCAGCATGGCCTGTTGCAGGCCTTGGGGCGGCGTGGCGTGAAGCGCCTGCCAGGCTCGCCGCCAGGAGCGTTCTAAGAGGGGATCTGAAGCTGTCATGCGGTTTCCCGGACATCAACCAAAAAAGCGATAGCAAACCACGATGGCAGCCACCACGCCGGCCAGTTCGGCCACCAGCGCGCAGGGCACTGCATGGCGCGCGCGCTGAATGCCCACGGCACCAAAGTACACGGCCAGCACGTAGAACGTGGTTTCGGTGCTGCCCTGAATCGTGGCTGCGGCCAGAGCCGCAAAACTGTCCACGCCCTGGCTTTGCATGGTCTCGATCAGCATGGCGCGGGCCGCGCTACCCGAAAAGGGTTTGACCAGCGCCGTGGGCAGGGCATCGACAAAGCGGGCGTCCACGCCCAGGACGTCCACCGTCCAACGGATGGCCGACAGCGCATATTCCAGTGCCCCCGAGGCGCGAAACACGCCCACGGCGCAAAGCATGGCGACCAGATAGGGCAGCAGGTTTCTGGCCACATCGAAGCCCTCCTTGGCCCCCTCGATAAAGCTGTCGTACACGGCCACCTTGCGCAGTGCGCCCAGGCCCACGAACAGCACGATCAGCGCAAACAGCGTGAGGTTGCCCATGAGCGAGGAAAGCTGGGCCAGCGCCGCCGCGCTGAGCGTGGCCAGAAAGGCCATGAAGGCTGCCAGCGCCAGCCCCACGGGCACCAGATAGGCCAGTACCACGGGACTGAACAGGGGCAGCCGCTGCATGAGTGCGACGCTGAACAGGCCCACCAGCGTAGAAGCGGAAGTGGCCAGCAGAATCGGCAGGAAGACCAGCGTCGGATCGGCCGCACCCTGTTGCATGCGGTACATGAAGATGGTGACCGGCAGCAGCGTCAGCGACGAGGCATTGAGCACGAGAAACAGAATCTGCGCATTGGTCGCGGTGTCGGGCTGCGGGTTCAGCTCCTGCAGAGCACGCATGGCCTTGAGGCCCATGGGCGTGGCAGCGTTGTCCAGCCCCAGCCCGTTGGCAGCAAAGTTCAATGTGATCAGGCCCAGTGCTGGGTGACCGCGTGGCACCTCGGGCATGAGCTTGGCAAACAGCGGGCCCAGCATTTTTGCCAGCCATTCGACCACGCCCGCCTTTTCTGCAATGCGCAGAAAGCCCAGCCACAGCGTGAGCGTGCCAAACAGCAGCACCATTACTTCGACCGACAGCCTGGCCATGGCAAACAGAGCCTGCACCATGGATGAGAACACATCTGCCTGACCGCCCAGCAGCCACTGCGCGAGCGCAGCAGCCGCTGCCACGAGAAAAAAACCGAGCCACAAGGCATTGAGCATATGAGCGCCTGTTCTGTACTGCAGCCGATTGTGGCGCGAAACCGGGGCTGCAATGGCACACTGTGGCTCCTTGGTTGCCCGGGTGAGCATGGCGGGCCCTCAGATGTTTTGAATCAGACAGGGACAGTGGACGGATGACAGCAAAGCAAGTTCTCTGGGCGCAGCCCTATGGCAAGGGGTTGGCCCTGTTGATGTGTCTGTTCGGTTTTCTTGGCCTGATGAGCGGATGGATGTTGCTGGAGGCCGACTTTTCCGACGGCTGGCGTACTGGCGCCAGGATTCAGTGGGCGCTGGTGTTGCAGGCCATGCTGGCGCTGAACTCGGCCATGTGCTTCACGCTGGTGTGGCTGCTGTGGACGCGCAATCGTGCGGCTTTGCTGCTGGGCGCTCTTTACGTGGCGCTCGGCGTGGTCAGCCAGGCTGGCATGTTCTGGTATGTCAGCAGGCTTGGCAGCCAGGTCGATATGCTGTCGCTGGGCTTGTGGCTGGGAGAGGCCATCTTCTGGCTCTGCATAGTGGGCTATCTCTACTGGCTCAAAAGCCGCGGTGTGCTGCGCTGATCCGAGCTCAAGGCGTTGCCAGCACGCGCATCAATTGCCCATTGGATGAATCGGTGAGCAGATACAGCAGACCGTCCGGACCCTGGCGCACATCGCGTACGCGCTGGCCCAGGCGCGGCAGCAGCACTTCGGTGGCGGTGACCCTGCCATCGGCAATCTGCAGGCGCTGCAGCTGCATGGTCTTGAGCGCACCAGTGATGAAGGAGCCTTTCCAGGCCACGCCATAGCGCTCGCTGCTCAGATAGGCGAGCCCCGAGGTGGCAATCGACGGTACCCAGTAATGCCGGGGTTGCTCCATGCCTGTTTTTTCGGTGATGCCGGCACCGATCTTGCCGCCGCCATAGTTTTCGCCATAGGTAATGACGGGCCAGCCGTAATTCTTGCCTGGCTCGATGCGGTTGAGTTCATCGCCGCCCTGCGGGCCATGCTCTGTCATCCAGAGTTCGTCATCCGGCCCCAGTGCGGCGCCCTGGCTGTTGCGGTGGCCATAGCTCCAGATCTCGGCCAGCGTATCGGGCCTGCCCGCAAAGGGGTTGTCGCGAGGCACGCTGCCATCCTTGTTGACGCGCACGATCTTGCCCAGATGGGTTTGCAGGTTCTGCGCCTCCTGCATGGCCTTGTAGCGCTCGCCCAGGCTCAGAAACAGCGAGCCGTCGGGCTTGCCGTTCACCTTGCGCTCCACTATGCGGCAGCCGAAGTGCAGGGCCGAATCGATCTTGGGGCGCTGGCTGAACAGAATCTGCACGTTTTCCAGGGCACTGGCGTCGGCTGAGAGTCGGGCTTTGGCCATGGCCGTGCTGTTCTTGCCTCGGTCCGGTCCCTGACCCGGTTCCGAGAAGCAGAAATAGAGCTGGCGGTTGCTGGCAAAGTCGCTGTCCAGCACCACGTCCAGCAGGCCGCCTTGCCCGGCTGCGGCGATGGCGGGAAGGCCTTTGAGAGGGGCGTTGAGCCTGCCCCCGGCTTCCACAATGCGCATGCGGCCGGGGCGCTCCGTGACCAGATAGCGTCCGTCCGGCAAAAAGGCCAGTGCCCAGGGGTGCTCCAGCCCCGTTGCCACGGCTTGCGTGCCCAGCTCGGCGGCCGCCAGGGCCTGCGAGCCGAGCAGGGCCAGCACGCTGCAGGCGAGGGCGTGAATGGTGATGCGGTGCATTTTTTCCTCCTAGGTGGGCGGTCAGCCGCTTGCTGTTTGCCTGTATTTATGACCCGGACTTGATGCAGTTTGCCGACAAAAGATTGCGCGCAGGTGTATAAATCCGGCTTTTGCTCGCCGATGTTTTGGCGGGCGGCTTGCGTGTGCATAGCGCGGGTTTTGACAACATTCAACAAGGAACGCAGCCATGGGCGCGCAATGGAAAGCAAAGGGCAAGGCGCTGGTCGCCGATGCCAAGGGTAAGCTGTTTGGCAAGCTGGTCAAGGAAATCATGGTTGCAGCCCGTCTGGGCGGCGGCGACCCTGCTGCCAACTCACGCCTGCGCATGGCGGTGGAAGCGGCCCGCAAGGCTTCCATGCCCAAGGACACGCTGGATCGCGCCATCAAGAAGGGCGCCGGCGTTGGTGCCGACGCCGTGAACTATTCCAGTGTGCTGTTTGAGGGCTATGCCCCTCATCGCGTGCCCGTGATGGTGGAATGTCTGACCGACAATCCCAATCGCACGGCTCCCAATATGCGCGTCTGCTTCCGCAAGGGCCAGATGAGCGCCGTGGCCTGGGATTTTGACCATGTGGGCATGATCGAAGGCGAGCCTGAAAACGGTGCCGACGTCGAAATGGCCGCCATCGAAGCCGGCGCGCAGGACTTCGAAGCTGGTGAAGAAGAAGGTACCACCCTGTTCATTACCGATATTGCCGATCTGGATGCCGTGAGCAAGGCTCTGCCCGCGCAAGGCATCAAGGTGCTGTCGGTCAAGCTGGGCTACAAGGCCAAGAACCCCATCAGCATGAGCAGCCTGTCTGCCGAGCAGCAGGAAGAAGTGCAGGAATTCCTGGCCGGTCTGGAAAACGACGACGACGTGCAGCATGTCTACGCAGGTCTGGTGGACTGAAGTCATCGCAGCATGGCAAAACGAGCGGCCCCGAGGGCCGCTCTTTTTTTTGCCCTGAGTCGTCCCGGGCCAGCGGCCCGGCAGCCGCTTTCTATACTGCAAGCCTGCTGAACTGTCTTGTGGATCGACTTCATGGTTTTTTTACCTCGCATTCCCGCGCCTGTTTCCCTGACCGCGATGGCGGTGGCCTTGTTGCTGGCGGGCCCTGCGCCGCAGGCGGCCGAGCCTGAAAGGCAGACGGGGGTTGCGCGACAGGCGGACTCGCCCGCCGAACAGGACTCGCCTTTTTTCAGGCTGCGCCGTGCCGTGGTCGAGGCCGCACAGGGCAAGCGTTGGGACGATGCCGTTGCCCAGGCGCGCAAGTTGCTGGACATGACGCTGCCGCGCGGCAATCCTTACGAGCAGCTTGATGCCTCCGGTTTGCTCTACGCCTTGCTCTATCAGCAAGGGCAGTACGTGCAGGCCGTGTTGCAGACCGACCGGATGATGGCTCTGGCCGCGGCCGAGGGCTACGACCCGGTCAGCGGTCAGATGCAGGCGCTGATACAGCGCGGTCTGACGGCCGCCATGATGGCCGGCGATCAGGGCGCACTGACTCGCTATCTGCAGGCGCTCCGGCAGGAGTCCAAGGCTTTTGAGCCGCTGTGGCAGTGGAATACGGCAGACCAGCAGCTGCACTACCAGGCCGCGCAGCTCAGCGTGCCGCTGGTGCAGGGGCGCTGGGTACTGGTCCAGCTGGAGCCGGCCAGGGATCGCAAGGATGTCGCGAGCCTGGAGTACGTCTATCTGAAGCCCGATGGCAGGCGCCTGCGGGTCCGCATGCGGCTCGGTTATGACGATGGTCTGAAAGACATGGATGCTGCAGGCAGGGAGAAATTGTTGCAGCAGAAGCGCACCATTTTTGCCGGCGAGCAGACGCCCGAGCCTGGGCTCAGGTTGCCGGCCCTGCCGTTTGCCGACGCCGTGCAAAGCCAGCAGGCCAGCCGCGAGAAAAGAGAAGAGGGGAGGCCCGACGTCCTGCACCTGGACTGGGGTCTGGTGCGCGGCAACTGGAGACTGAGCCTGCATGCCGAGCAAATGGACAGCGAGCGTGATAGCGCGCTGCAGCAGCTGCCCCAGCTCTGGCAGGCCATGCAATGGCCCAAAGCGCCCGAGCTGCCGCCTGAGCTGCCGCGCCAGGAGCGCGAGGTGAGCCATGCCTGGCGGGGCGATGACGACTGGCCCAGGGCCGGTCAACTGGCCCGCGCGGCCCTGGCCGATGCCCAGTTTCCCGCCGAGCTGGCACGCCTGAATACGGTGGCGGGCATCTCGGCCTTCAAGGCCGGTCAGCAAGCCGAGGCTGGCCGCTATCTGGATCAGGCACTGCAGGCCTGGCCCTATGTCAGCCTGTTCAGGCTGGAGTCCGAACTGGTGGACCTGGCGCAGCAATATGGGGCCGAGCTGGCAGCGCAGCAGGGTCGCGACGGCGATGCCGCGCGGCTGATGCGCCAGTACCTGCGCAATGCTGGCGGGCTGCAGAACATCTGGGTGCAGGCCAGTGACCCGCAGGTGGCCGATCTGGAAAATCGGCGCACCGGCATGGTGCTGCCCATGCGTGCGGCGGGCTTTCATCTGCAGGAGCCACGGGACTCGCAGCGCATGATGTACCGCGATCTGATGACCGGGCAGCAACTGGGCCTGACCACGGGGCTGAAGATCCCCGAGTCCGACGAAGCACAGGAAAAGCTGCTGCGCATCGCGCTGGAAAAGCAGTTCCGCCTGAAGGCGGGGAGCTTGAAGAAGCGCAGCTTTACTGCGCAGACGCGCTCCAGGGACCGCCGGCCTGAAGGCCGCGAATGGACGTTTGAAGTGAGCCCGCAGGAGAGCCGGCCGGGCGCTGCTCCCGTCAAGCGCGTCGTCTTCTGGATGGTTGACCAGGGCGCAAGCCGCGCCATCCTGCGCGCCTCGGTGGCGAGCCCACGCGAGCAAACCCGGGCCGAGCAGCTGGCCCAGGCGCTGAGCTGGTAGTTCTTTGGTTATTGATACTTATTTGATAGCTGATTTCGCAGTCTGAGTAAGGGATTGTTGCTGAAATTCATCGGCAATCAGCGCCAGCCCCTGCTGGTAGCTGGTAACGGAAAACCATGGAAATGCCTGCTTGAATTTGCTGGAGTCAAACAGATTGTCGTGGGCATAGCGGGGCAGCAGCTCTCGCAGCTCTGCCACGGGTTTGGAGATCAGGCCGGCTGCGCTCAGTGTCCAGCGGGGCAGCAGGTGATGGTGGGAAGACCGGAGAGGGCGACCAAAGCTCTGGCTGGCCCAGTCGATCAGTTGCTTGTAGCTGGGACGCTCATCGTCGCAAGGCAGATGCCAGGTTTGACCGTAAGCATCTGGCGTGTTGCCCAGCAAGGCCAGTGAGCGGCTGGCATCGGGCGTCCAGATCAGGGTGCGCAGACAGTCGTCTCGCACGGGGGCCAGCGGTGTCTTGCCGGCCTTGAGCCTGTCAATCACCAAGGTGTTGGTGATGCTCTGCGTCTGCGCCGGGCCGTAGAACTCGGGTGCGCGCGCGATCAGAACGGGAATCTCGCTGCGCGCCATCTCGGACAGCACCATCTCGGCCATGGCGGCGCGCACCCGGCCTTTGCGCCCCACAGGGGCAAACGCCGTCTGCTCGGTCTGCAGTTGCGCGTTCTGCGGGTACATATAGGTGTTGTCGAAGTAGACAAATGGAGCGCCTGCAGCGCGGCTGGCCGCCAGAGCGTTGTGCAGCATGGTCGGAAACTGCTGCTCCCAGAGTTGCGTATCGGGAGGCAGACCTGCGGTGAAATACACCACGCTGCTGCCCTGAACGGCCCTGGCAGTCTGCTCGGCATCGAGCAGATCGGCGGCTTCGAGCAGGTCGGTGTCATGTACCTTGCGCGGGTTGCGGCTCACCAGCTTGAGCTCATCGCTGTAGTTGCGCTTGAGTTCGCGCGCCAGCTCGGTGGCGATCTGCCCGTTGGCGCCCAATATGGTCTGCATTCCTGCTCCTGGATGAATAGCTTCACCAGCCTTGATGGCCGGGAATAAGGCAAGCGTAAGCTTGAAGCTTGGTTCAAGGTCAAGCGTAATTTGCGCAGGAATGGCGGGCTTTCCCGCCCAGCTCAGAAGGAGAGCTGGCCTGGGCGAGGAGCAGCGCGCTCAGCCAACAGTTGCTAGTCAGGCAGTCATCTACCTACAGCTTTGTGCTTAGTTCAGCTGCCGGGTATGAACCAGTCGCAATGCCCTCTGGAATTCCTGAGCCATGGCAGAAAGCGCCTTGCCCCGTCGCGAGATCAAGCCGATGCTGCGTAGTACCTGCGGCTCTATCAACGGGATGCCGCAGAGATCGGTCCCGCTGATTGCATGCTGAGGGACCGCGCCCACGCCCACTCCGCGCCGAACCAGGCTTAGCAGGCTGGGGACATGTTGGACCTCACATACCCAATGGGGTTGGACGACGGTGTTTGACAGAGCCTGGTCGATGAGCAGGCGATTGTCGCTGCCTTGTGCTTGAGTGACACAGTCCTGATGTGCCAGTTCACTCCAGCTGATGCTGCTGCGGGTGTTGCATTGTGAGTCGCAAGACGTCACGAGATTTGAATGGAGCCCTGCTGTGCGGTTTGTTTCTGGGGGCGCACACCTCGTGCCTAACTCCGTCTGTAGATGTGCAGTCTGTTCCTCGTTTCAAGTACCTGGATCGTCTTGGCAGACAGGTCAGTCCAAAGTTAATGATCAGTGCTTGCATTGACGGGAAGTCCCTGTAATGCAGCAAAGCCAGTGCTATGCAAAAACAGCCTACCCTAAGACCTAACTAGCCTTAATCCATCCCTCCTGCAACCTACGATGGCCGCCCGAGGGAGAACATTCCAACGCATGCATATCGAATCGCATTCAGCCACTCGGCTTTTTCATGACTGCAAGCGGTATGCGTCCAATTAACTACGAAGGTATAGAAATGTTTGCCAATGTGGAGATGGCTAGGCGGTTTGGGGCCAACGCCTTCTATGGAGGTAGCTATGTGTCGGAAAGCTTGGTCAGCGTGCTTACTGAAGTTGAAGAAGCATTTGAGTCTGCTCGCAACGACCCGGAATTTGTAAAGGCATTGTGGCTCGTCTTGCAAAATTTCGCGGGCCGAGAAACGCCTTTGGGCTACGCAAGCCGCTTGTCGACTCAACTCGGAAGACACATCTATCTCAAGCGCGAGGATCTGCTGCACGGCGGCGCACACAAGACTAACAGCACCATTGGCCAGTTACTTCTGGCTAAACGCATGGGCAAGACCCGGATCATTGCTGAAACAGGTGCAGGCCAGCATGGCGTTGCCACGGCGATGACTGGGGCCGCCTTGAATTTGCCTGTAGAAATTTACATGGGGGCAGTGGACATTGAGCGACAGCAACAAAACGTCAGGCGGATGGAGTTATTCGGAGCAAAAGTGCATCCCGTTGAAACGGGCGGCGCAACCCTGAAAGACGCGATCAACGAAGCAATGCGGGACTGGATCACGAATGTAGGAAGTACCTACCACTGCTTCGGGACGGCTGCAGGCCCTTATCCCTATCCTTCAATGATCAAGTATTTCCAATCCGTCATCGGCTTGGAGTCACGTCGACAAATACTCGAACAGACTGGTCAATTACCAGCAGCGGTATATGCGTGTATTGGCGGGGGAAGCAACGCTGTGGGTTTGTATGCGGGGTTTGAAAACGATGCAGATGTTGCGTTGTATGGCGCGGAGCCTGCCGGATTGGCAGACGGCTCGTTGAAGCATGCTGCCACCCTGACCCAGGGGGCGGTGGGGGTATTTCACGGCATGCGCTCCCTTTTCCTGCAAAACAGCGATGGACAAATAACCAAAACGCACTCAATCGCAGCTGGCTTGGACTACCCTGGTGTTGGGCCAGAACTTGTCGCGCTACAGGAGAGCGGCCGAGCCACCTTTGTCGCCATCAGCGATAAAGAGGCTCTCGAGGCCTTTGAGCGTCTGTCCCAACTCGAAGGGATCATCCCCGCTTTCGAGTCAGCACACGCACTGGCACTAGCCATTCATAGCAGCCAGGATCATCCGCCTGGCAGCAACCTTGTCGTGTGCCTCTCGGGCCGTGGAGACAAGGACTTGGATCAATACTGGCAAATCAAGGGGCTCGCATGACCAATCGCTTCAATCAGCTGTTTGCAAATCCCCAGCGGAAGGCTTTCATTCCGTTCTTCACTCTAGGTGATCCCAATCCAGAATCAAGCTTCGAGCTGATTTGTACAGCTGTGGATGCGGGAGCCGATGCCCTCGAATTGGGATTTCCGTTCTCGGACCCAATCACTGATGGTCCTGTTAATCAACGCTCAATGCATCGAGCACTGAAAGCGGGAACAAACTACGAGACCTGCTTAACGCTGCTTCGCCGAATCAGGAAAAAGTATCCCTCACTTCCAATCGGCCTGCTTCTCTACTACAACCTCTTGTATATGCGCGGCAGTGAGGCATACGCTGAGTTTTCAGAAATCGGGATAGACGCCATTGTCTGCTCTGATCTGCCATTCGACGAAAGCGAATGGCACATGCAAAAGCTCGCTGATACTGGGTTGGGCTGCATCCAGATGATCGCACCCAATACACCAAGCGAACGTGCTGTGAGTTTGCTGAAGCACTCATCCGCATTTACCTATGTGATCAGTCGATTCGGAACCACTGGCACCAATGAGCATTTTGAGACGGAAGCTCTTACACGTATTGAGAGTCTGAGTCAGGTATCCACTCAGCCTATCGTTGTCGGGTTCGGGATCAGTAAAGTGCCACAAGTTCAAGACTTCTGGAAGCATGGCGCAAACGGCGTCATTATCGGAAGCCTCTTCAGCCTGCAGATCGAAAATAGCCTTCACGACATTCCCTCTGTGCAAGCATTCATCGACGGTTTCATCTCCGAAGTGCAGGCGAGCAAGGCATGCTAAGGCAAGTATCATTGAGAGGTTTCAGCGCGAGAGATGCGGCCATCATTCTTTCAACGAGGATAGCAAAGTGAGTAGCAGTGACTGGGTACGGCTGCTGCTCCTGAGTGCAGTATGGGGAGCCTCGTTCATTTTCATGCGCGTACTCGCACCAGTGCTTGGGCCGGTAGTCACCGCAGACTTGCGCGTAGCTGTTGGCGGTTGCGCACTGCTGCTGTACTTCCTGCTCATCCGCTTTCGCCCGCAGTGGCGTCAGCACTGGTGCCAATATGCAGTGATTGGAACATTCAATGTCGGTGTCCCACTCTTGCTGTTTTCCTATGCGGCGCAGCACATCCCAGCCTCCTATTCCGCCATCATTAATGCCACCACGCCCTTGTTTGGATCGGTATTCGCCGCAGTCTGGCTAAAAGAGGCATTTACCCGCATCAAGGCAATAGGCCTGCTGCTGGGCATCGCCGGGGTTGCAACCATCACTGGAGCCAGTCTTCCGACCAGTACGTCTGCAGCATTCATGCCCTCCGTGTTCGCATGCCTGCTCGCAGCTGTCTCGTATGCAGGGGCTGGCATCTACATCAAACGTTGCGCGTCCCATGTCAATCCGATAGGCTCGGCAGGCTGCGCACAGATATTTGCCGCCATGGCATTATTGCCGTTCTGGTTAGCGGCACCCCCTACCGGCCCGATAGACAGCACGATAGTATTCAACGTAATGGGAGTAGGTTTGTTGAGCAGTGCCCTTGGCTTTCTGCTCTACTTTCGCTTGGTTCGGGACATCGGTCCGGCCAGGGCGATGATGGTCGCGTTTCTTACACCGCTCTTCGGCATCGTATGGGGCATACTATTCTTGGGTGAGGTCTTGGACCCTCCTGTTATCGTTGGCGGCTCAATGATTGTTCTGTCCACGCTATTAATTTTGAACAGTGGAACACTCCTAGAACCGCCCGCCTGCACAGCTCGATAGAGAATTAATTTAGCAATGAAATCTTATGGAACTTCGCCATTTGCGCTGCTTTCTAGCAGTTGCGGAAGAACTTCACTTTTCACGGGCTGCGGAAAAACTACACATTGATCAATCTCCTCTGTCTCGCACTATCAAAGAGCTGGAAAAAGAATTGGATGTGGATCTTTTCGCAAGAAGCACACGAAATACCCAATTGACTCCTGCTGGGAAAATATTTCTGGAGCATGTTCCAAGAATATTCGCAGCTGTAGAGCAAAGTCAGGATGCCATCAGGTCATGGAAGAGCGGATATCGAGGACAGCTACGTATAGCTCAAGCCGATTTCGGAACCTCTCACCGCTTTCCAATTTTACTGGCTAGATGCCACGAAAATTTCCCGGGAGTCGACATTCGATTATTTGAGGTTTCTGAGTCGAACCTTATTTCCGGTCTACATGGCGATATATACGATGCGGGATTCTGTCATACGGCTATATCCGATAGATTGCTAGTTGCGGAGCATGTCTTGAGTGAGCCACTAGTTGCGGCACTGCCGCTATCCCACCCTCTCCTAAATTATGACCGGATACCGCTGGAAAAGCTCAAAAGCTATCCATTGGTTATAGGCGATCAAAGTTGGTGCACTGGATTTTCAGATCAAGTGGCACGCGTACTTGCACACTCACATCAAAAGCCATTTATCGCAGGCAGAGTTGCCACATCAGAGTTTATGTTGGCGCAAGTTTCAGCAGGAAAATGTGTTGGAGTAGTAGCTGAATCGCATATCCTTGGAAATAAAAAATATGCTGTCATGTCTCGACCTCTGGATATAAAAAATTCAATGCTTGATACCTACATTATTAGAAAAAACTCTATCCCAAGTCAGGAACTTTCTTATTTTATAGAAAATGCAAAAATTATTGCATCAACCACTAACTCAAGAATAAAAATACCTATTTGACATTGAAAAAGAGCAATAAATATTTCCCATCGCTGCCAGAAGTTATTCCGACAATACTCCTATCCATCAAGGATTGTTTTCGGCTCTTTGATAGATAAAGCAAGTGCAAATCAATTAACGCATATATTTTTTGCTCGAAAAATCCTACACATTTATCTTTGAGGTAGTCCATTATTTAAAATTTTATCCGGTGTTTCCATAAAAGATCCCATCATGAAAGGCTGTATTATGAAAGGAGCTTGCTAACGCTTAGCGAGAAATAAGCTTTATAAAATATCACCCACACCGAAAAAATTAATTTTTGCAACAAAGACAGTCGTCATCGTATTATCTTCTCCAAGCAATCTGCAAGTTTTACTTATCGGTAGCCGTGCAGGCTTGTTACTCAACCATCATTCCAACTACGAGTGCTCCAACAGCCAGGCATGCACAGACCTTGCCGCAAGAGCTCTACCGTTTCTTGACCTGGGACCGGGGATCGGAGTTGGCGGGACACAAGCGATTCACCGTGGCCACCGACATCCAAGTCTACTTCTGCGTTCCGTAGAACCCATGGCAGCGCGGAGCGAACGAGAACACCAACGGGCTACTCAGGCAGTACCTGCCCAAGGGCATTGACATCTCGGGCTACTCGCAGGAGGAGTTGGATGCGATTGCGAGAAAATTAAACGAGCGGCCCAGAAAGACCTTGGGGTACAGAACTCCGGCTGAGATGTTCAACGAATGCGTTGCATCGATCGGTTGAATCCACACTTACTGCAAGTCTTACTGCAAGTGGCGGATTCTGGCTGGTAGCAGCCTGCCGCCAAGGAATGTTCACGACCCGTTGCTGTCGTTCGCTGCGCCTTGATCAATGCCTGCAGTCCTTCAGTGCTACATCAGCATCGGCGACTCCAAAGCCAGTATCTGCTACTGGACTGCCGCCGATTCATCTTCTTATGAGTTAAAGCCTCCTCAAAACCCCGGGGCGGTCCAGTGCAGGCTTTTCGCTGGGTCGATACATCAGTTCGAATCAGCCTCTGGGTGGCCCTGAGGGCGTCTTCGAAAATTCCCAATTTTCAGCGAGCGAGATTGTTACGACGATGGGTCCACTCAGTTCAAGTGGAGACAAAAATGCGATTCGAATTCCGTTCAATTGCCACACGGGCCCGATATGCCGGACATGGCTTTTTCATCGCAGCAACCCTGTCTGGCGCGCTGGCGCTGGCGAACCCCTTGCCTTTTGACATGGCAACCACCCCAGAACAGCGATTTCAACTGGCCTTGGAAGCCCAGACTGCAGGTGACTACGCCCCTATGCTCGCGTTGCTGCGCCAGGCGGCCCGCGATGGCGAGGCACAAGCGCAGGAAACACTGGCATGGGTGCTTCTGGCCGGCCCAACCTTGTACGGCGCTGCGGTAAAGGCAGATCGCTGCGAGGCAGCTCACTGGCTGCGGCAAGCCGTCGCAAAGGGGAGTCAAACGGCCAGAAGCCAGTTGAATTTTCTGAACCGCCTGCGAAATGCACCGAGTGGCCAGACGGCCTGCGCATCCGAGTGGAAGGGGTGATATGCGCAAGATCCCTTTTCAGATCGCAGCGTCATCTTCAAGTATGTGCCACATGCCCAACGCGACTGGGACACGGCACTGTGTGGCCGCTATTGGCTGCTACTGGCCGATCAACGACAGTCGAAGATCGGCCGGTAACTTGCCTTCCAGGTTCACCTTTGCTTGACTTTGGCCTTGCTGGAACCTAAGGAGGAATGTACTGAGCTTGATCCTCGGAGTTCATTGACCACTCAAGCGCTTGCCAAATGACACCGCATAGGCCTGGGAGCGAAAGCGGAGCACCGGATCATTGGTGGGCGCAATGCCGTCGGCCATCACCATCGGATCAAAGTTGATCGGCTCGCACAAGCCTCCTTTCTGAGTCGAAGCGCTCGTGATCGTCAAGGTGCCGGCCTTGAACTCAGGTCGCTGTGCGGGCCATGATCGCGTGGGGTCGTCCTGCGGATCACCCGGCTGCCCGACCGTCACCAGCATGTCCCAGCGAGCCGGTTTTTCTGATGTGCTGCGGATCAATGCGGTTTCCAGAAAGTCCGACCCAGCCGTCTTCAGCGCCTCATTGCTTAGCGGCTTCTCTCCCTCCTGCGGTACGAAGCGCCAGCGCACCAGAGTCACCTTGTCCTGTGCATTGATGAACTTGAAGGTGTGAATGCCAAAGAATGCGCTACGGGTGTAGCTGTCGGGGGGGTTGTGGCTGGCCAGGTATTGCGCCTGAGCCAGGTTGTCAGGATGGGTGGCTTTGAATGCTTTGAGCTTTTCCGGATCCGGCTTGCCGGTGGCTGGATCGGGGCGCTGAGCTTCGGTCAAGTCCAGAAATGTTGCAGGGTGGGCGGCGCCGAACATGGGAGTGTTCAACATGGACATCTGGTGCACCTGACCCTGCGGGAGCTTGAATTGCAGGGCCATTCCACGCGCGCTTTGGGCAACATCTGGCGCCCTGGGGTTTCCTCCTGCCAGCGAGAAGCGCGCAATCACCGGAACGGCTTGGCCGGAAAACAGTGTGGAGCGCGAATATCTGGCGGCCTCGGCGGTAGCGGTGAATTCGCCCACCGCGCAGCTCCCCTTGATGTGATTGCGGCGCTCTCCCTGGTGAACGCCAAAGGTCGCTTCCAGGGCCTGGACCACCCGCGGTGCCGTCACTTCCGGCTCGGCTGCCTGCGTGAAAACCGGCGGCACCAGCATGGCACAGCTCAGCGCGAGCTTCATTTTTCGGAGCTTCATTGTTTCTTCCTTTTGATGATCCAGGCTTGATTGCTTAGGGTTTGGCGATGTGCCAGCTGTTGTTGAGTAATCCATCTCCCGTTCTGTCTCCAGGTTTGGCATCCTTGGCCCAGTAATAGAGAGGACGCCCCTTGTAGGCCCATTGCTGATCACCGTTGTCGCGGACAACCAAGCTCCAGTCACCGGTAGCCGTCGCACCGGAGGCCACCATCAGAGGCGGCCAGTTCGTGGCACAGCCACCGTTGCATACGCTCTTGCCGGATCCGGCGGCATCTTTGTCGAAGACATAGAGCGTCATCTGGTTGGGGCCAACGAGCACGCCATTCATGGCAGCAGCCGGCGTCTGCGCCTGGGCGGCAGTTGTCACGGCGCAGGCCGCCAGGAACACCGAGGTGAGAGTGGCGAAGGAAGCGAGACGGGTCATGGAGATCTCCTTGAGGTTGACCTGCTGTAAACAGTTCAATGACGCTGTTTATTCCATTGAAAACTCTGGCCGTTCATCCTCCGAGGCTGTCTAGGCAGAAATCGCCGTACACAGTGCCGCGCAAGGCGATCTCCCCATGGGTACCCGAATGGATCTGCGATTTCACTCCTTGAAGCATAGGCTTCACCGGCCTCGACGACCGGGAATGACGCAAGCGTAAGCTTGAAGCGTGGTTCAAGGTCAAGCGCGGATTGCGCGAGAATGGCGGACATGAAGATCGGAGAACTCGCCCAGCGCACAGGTCTTGCCGCATCGCGCATTCGCTTTTACGAACGCATCGGTTTGCTGAGCGCTGCCCAGCGCCAGGCCAACGGCTATCGCAGCTATCCCGAGGAGGCGGTGCTGGCGCTCAGGCTGATTGCCACGGCGCAGCGGGCCGGCTTCAGCCTGCAGGAGCTGCGCCAGTTGCTGCCGGGCGATCTGGAGCAGTGGCAGCATGACGAGTTGCTGGCCACACTGCATCGCAAGCTGCAGAGCATCGATCTGATGCTGGCACAGCTGACGCAAAATAGAGCCGAACTGGGCGAGCTGATCGCCCAGATCGAGGCCAGGCCTGAAGACATGGACTGCGCCAGCAACGCTCGGCGCGTGCTGTCGCAGATGCGCTTGCTGGAGCGGGAGGGGGACGGGGAGGCGGCGGGCCGGCCCGCTCAGCCCAGCAACTGAGCCACCTGCAGGGCAGTGGCCCGGGCCGACTGCGGGTTCTGCCCCGTCACCAGCCTGCCGTCCGTCACGACCTTGGAGACAAAGGGCAGCCAGGCTTTCTCATACCGGGCACCGCGCTGGCGCATCAGCGCTTGGGCGTTGTACGGCACTTGGCCGGCCACGCCGGCCAGCCTTTCTTCCAGCCAGGAAAAACCAGTCAGCCTGCAAGTGCAGTTCAATGTCAAGCATGTGATGTGCTTGAGGTGTTCCTGTTTTGATAGCTTCCATCGTTTTATGGGTAAGGGACTTGGCTGGTTTTTATTGATATTTTCCGAGCCGCGCTGCCAGCCATCCCGCTTTGTGATGGAGGCGGGCCCCAGCCTGGCTGCCGAGGTTTGCTTTATGCGTTAAGTTTCAAGCTGCTGTCCCTGAGTGTGCACATGCTCGGCGGACCTGAGTTTCCCGGATTTGTCTTGAAAGGTGCCCATGGTGCACAAGCGCTCTCTCGTAAAAGCCCTGGCGGTTGCCGCCTTCGTACCTGCCGCATTGCTGGCCCAGGCCCAGGATCTGGCCGTGACCGTTGGCGTGACGGCCGGTCCCCACGCCCAGATTGCCGAAGTGGCCAAGCAGGTTGCAGCCAGGCAGGGCCTGAAGGTCAGGTTGGTGGAGTTTGGCGACTTCATCCAGCCCAATGCGGCGCTGTCCACCGGCGATCTCGACGCCAATATCTATCAGCACCAGCCCTTCCTCGATGCCCAGAACAAGGATCGTGGCTACAAGCTGGTGCCCGTAGCCAAGGCCGTGAACCAGCAAATGGGCGTGTACTCCAGAAAGGTCAGAAAGCTGGCCGATCTCAAGAGCGGCGCGCGGGTGGGTATTCCCAACGATCCCACCAATGGCTCGCGTGCTCTGATGGTGCTGGCCAAGCAGGGATTGATCACGCTAAAGGCCGATGCCGGTGCGCGGGCTTCGGTGCTGGACATCACGGCCAATCCCAGAAAGCTCAGGTTTGTCGAGCTCGAAGCCGCCCAGCTGGCCCGCGCCCTCGATGATCTGGATGCCGCGGCTGTCAATAGCAGCTATGCCGTGGCAGCCGGTCTGTCCCCCCAGGGCGATTCGCTGGCGCTGGAAGATGTGAACACGCCTTATGTGACCGTGCTCATCGTCACGCGCGTCGGTCATGAAAGCAGCAAAGGCCTGCAGGCCTTTGTGAAGGCCTACCAGTCACCCGAGGTCAAGGCCTTTGTGGAAAAGACCTTCAAGGGTGCTTACACAACCGCATGGTGACCGCATGAATCAGCCCTGGAATCAACTGGATGCGCCGCTGTTCGAGCGCGCCAAGGCCTTGCTGGACGAGGAGTGGCTGAGCCGTGACGCCGATCTGGCGCCGCTGCTGCCCGTGGTACTGGAGCGCGGCGTGGGCCAGGATTGGCACAAGGCCGGTACTTTTCGCCACCACCTGGCAGGCGTGGCGCGCTCTCTGGCGCTGTGGCAGCAACCCAGGGAGGTGCGCCAGCTGGGTCTGCTGCACAGTGTCTACGGCAATGCCTTTGTCGATCTGGTCAAGTTCGATGCCGGCAACGAGCGCGATCAGCTCAAGCGCCTGGTCGGGGAGCAGGCCGAGCATCTGGTCTATCTTTTCTGCACCATGAGCCGCACCCAGTTCGTGCAAAAGCTGCTGGCAGGCGAGCTGGGCGCCGACGGCAGCCTGCAGATCGAGCGCAACGGCCCCGAGCCGCGGGAGACCATCAGACTCACCGCCTATGAAGTGGCTGTGTTCGCGATCGTCAGCATGGCCGACAGCATGGAGCAGTGGTTCAGCTGGCAGGAAGACATCTATTCGCGTTTCCCTTCCGTGGACCACAGTCGCCAGCAGGCCGTGCACTGGGCAGCGTCGCTGTGGCCCGGCCCCATGCGCCCCAGCAGCCGCATGCTCAGCCAGATCAGCGGCCTGGGCCAGGCGCTGCAGCATCCTGCTCTCAAGACCCAGCTGCCGCTGCCGCCCGTATTTGCGAACTGCAGCCAGCTGTTGAGCGCAGGCAGCGAGGCTGCGGCCGTGGCGCTGTACTGGTCGGTGATTCAGCTCGATCAGCCGTTGGTCGATCTGGACGCTGCCACCGCCACGCTGGAGCAGGCCGTGGCCCTCAACCCCTGG